>NZ_JADPEX010000035.1:0-43633 GCF_015668065.1 Ruminococcus sp. 1001713B170207_170306_F1
CTCAAGATGAGATGTCCCATTCGAAAGAAGTAAACCCCCTTGAAGACGACGAGGTAGATAGGGCAGGGGTGGAAGTGCAGTAATGCACGGAGCTGACTGTTACTAATAGGGTGAGGGCTTGACCAACAATCGCAAGGTTAAAAAGTGATTCCATTAGGATGTAACATGTATGTAGTTTTGAAGGTACAGAACGGAAACGGTAGCCGGTTGGTTATCGTTTTTTTTGTTGCCTTTTCTTTACTTTTACCCTATTTTTTTTCTTTATATTCTGCTAAAATATTTTTTAAATCAATTCATAAAATGATATGAGTGTCAAAAGTTCTTTTGCCACTCATTTGATACCCCGGATTGCGACCCAGCTCCGCTGCTCCCGCAATCCTCCAAATATTCGAAATCCGCTGATTTACTGCGTAAATCGCTACTTTCTCATATTTGGCATGTCCCAAGTTCAAACGCCTTATCGTGCAAGCACGAACGGCTTTTTGACCTTTTGACACTGGTATCACAAAATAACAGGTAACAGAACAGGAAGAAATAAGATGAAATCAACTAGAAACAGATCCAGACTGGCAGATCAGGGAACAAAAGAAATGCTGCCAGTTATTTTTTCTCTTGCGTGGCCAACTATGCTGGAACAGCTGATGCAGACTGCAGTACAATATATGGACACTGGTATGGTAGGCGTCCTGGGAACAAGTGCAACAGCCGCTGTTGGAGCTACCAGTACAGTAAACTGGCTGATTGGAAGTACGGTTTCTGCGATCAGCATAGGATTTCTGGCATACATATCCCAGTCAATCGGAGCAGGAAAAAAAGAACAGGCAAAAAAAGCTTCAGGACAGGCTGTGCTGACAGTTGTGATCGTAGGAATATTTTTTACAATTCTGACAATGGGACTGAGCCGTAAAGTCCCTGTTTGGATGCAGGTAGATTCTTCTATTCAGAAACTGGCATCCAGCTATTTCCTGATCCTCTATGCACCGATGCTTTTTCGAACTGCGAACATTATTTTTGGAACTGTCCTGAGGGCAGTGGGCGATACCAAAACCCCTATGCAGGTAGGAGTTGCCTTTAATGTTATTAACATTGTACTGAACTTTTTTCTTATATATTCCACCAGAACAGTGCTGATTGGTGGAAAAGAACTGGTGATCCCAGGCGCTGGATGGGGCGTTCAAGGTGCAGCAGCTGCGAGTGCTATAGCTTATACCATTGGAGGTATTGCAATTACGGTTAAATTATGGAAGCATACTGATATATCTCCAAAGGGTCAGAGCTTCCTGCCGGATTCTGCAGTTCTGCGCCCTTGTCTGAAGGTGGCTGTTCCAAATATGTTTCAGCGATTTGCCACGTCCCTTGGATATGTGGCATTTGCATCCATGATCAATTCTTTGGGCGAGACTGCAACGGCAGCCCATACTATTGCCAATACAGTAGAATCTGCTTTTTATATTCCAGGATATGGAATGCAGACAGCAGCGGCTACTCTTGCAGGAAATGCTCTTGGGGCCAATGACAATAAAAAACTCAACAGCCTTGCCAAGGCAATTGTGCCGTTGGAAGTGGGACTGATGGTTATTTCCGGAAGTCTGCTGTTTATTTTTGCGCCGATATTGATTAGGCTGTTTTCATCAGATGCGCAGGTTATCCGTCTGGGAAGTACGGTACTTCGTATGGTTGCTGTTTCCGAACCGTTTTATGGTGTACCTATTGTGATCGAGGGCATGATGCAAGGTGTGGGGAAAACAGTAACTCCCTTTATTTTCAATGTAGCGGGAATGTGGGGTGTAAGAATTCTGGGGACTTTTATCTGCATCCATCTTCTTGGACTGGGACTTGTGTCTGCCTGGGGATGCATGATAGGTCACAATATGCTTCTTTTTGTTTTATTCACTTTACATTATTTCAGCGGCAGATGGAACCCTATGAATAAAACAAAAGTATCCTTCCAATACAAGACTTGTAAAAAGTGACCAAAAATCACAAGCTTGACAGCAGAATATATAGGATTTATACTGAAAAATAACGAATAAAAGCCGTCACGGCTTGGAATGGATGACGTTAATATGGAAAAAAGCGTGAAAGACAATCCTGAATACAAAATGAAACGGCAGGGAATGATCATCGGACTGGTCTGTCTTGCTGTGATGGTGTTTCTGACGATTTTTCTTATGAGCAGATATCGTCAAAGAACAGAGAAGATTTTTACAGAGCTTATGGAGGAATCACTTTTATCCACCCATTCGGAAGCACTGACAGAAATGGAGAATTTCCTGGCTGGTTCAACTGGAGCAGATAAGGTGGAGGAAGCCTGGGAGGCTCTGAACGAGGACGAGGGGAATGTGCTTCACTATGTGTGCAATTCAGATGGGAAAATCCTGGCAGGAGATATGCGGATTTTTGACATTGAATATACGGTGGCGACAGTGCTTCATTCGCAGCATGTGAAGGATAAGAGCATTTCCCAGGTGGAAAAGTCCCTTAAAAAGCTGACCTATGGAGCACCCCATATTTTCACGGAGCTTGAGAAAACGGATATCTATCTGGTGGCATCCAAGTTGGAAGGCAGAGACTGTATTCTGTTTTCAGAATATCGTTCCGCCAAAATGAAGAATTATAAAGCAATACTCATCAATGGAAACCGCATGATTATTTTTACGCTTCTTGGATGCGCGTTGATCATGCTGCTTTTTACAGTACGATTCTATATGAAACAGCAGAAGAAAGTGATGAAAGGTCAGGCAAGGTACGACATTTTGTCGGAGTTTTCGGACACGGTTCTTTTTGAATATGACTGCCTGGAAAAAACATTGGTATTTACGCCAAATATAACGACTTTATTTGGACTGAAGGAAATCGGTCCGATCAGGCCTTTTGACAGTGACACAGATTTCACAATGGTTCATCCAGATGATGTGGCGAAGGTAAAGGCACTTCTTTCCACAATTGGTGATAATTCTGATGAGATTGATGATTTTGTAATTCGTTTTAAGGATAAGAACGATAATTATCGTTGGGTGCGATGGATGGGCCGTCTGATACGAGGCCGTCTTGGTACACCACAGGCATTTCTGGGCAAGATTTCTGACGTTCAGAATGAGATGACCAGAGAACAGGATCTTCGTGAAAAAGCCTCTGTTGATGGTCTTACAGGCGCTCTGAACCGCAAGGCTGCAGAGCAGAAAATCAATACGCTTATGCAGGATAAAGAGTGTAAAGGTTACCTGCTTATGCTCGATATTGATGATTTTAAAACGGTAAATGATACAATGGGGCATGCAATAGGTGACCTTGCATTGATTACTTTGGTAAAACTTTTGAAGGAACATTTCCGTAGGGAGGATATTATCGGTCGTCTTGGCGGTGATGAATTTATTGTGTTTATGACAAATACAGAGCTTGCTTCGGCTGTTGAAGCAAAAGGTGCGGAAATTCTTGATATTCTGGCAAAGTCAGAGACTACACCACATTTTACCGTGAGTATAGGAGCGGCGGCTTATCCTGCAGCTGGAAACGACTATGAAAGCCTGTATCTGGCGGCGGATAACGCAATGTATGCTTCAAAGAAATCCGGTAAGAACAGAATTTATGTAGATAATGGTCAGCAGAAAAAAGAATGATCATAAAAGTATCGCTTTGAGACTAAAGGAAGGTGACAAAAATGCGGTTACAGATTGTACAGGATGCATTAAAAAAGAAGAATATCAAATACGAATATACAGAGATTGATGGCTGCGGAAGTCTTGATTTTCTGTTTCGAGGATTGAAATTCCATGTGTGGGAGTATGAGGACCGTGTCTGGGGGGCAGAGACAAATATTTATGAAGCAGGACGCAGTCAGGATATTGAGGGCAACTATGAAGAGGTCATTGCCAGAGAGATTTTATCATGGCCCGATATGATGCCAGGAAGTTGAGGAATGGAATGAAATACGAGATCAGCAATGAATTTCTTAAAGTGAAGGCCGACACAGAAGGTGCTATTTTGTGGTCCGTGACAGATAAGGACGGATTTGAGTATATCTGGCAGGGAGATGACAGATACTGGAATGAGCATGGTGCCAATCTTTTTCCCTATATTGCCAGATTATGGGAGAAATCCTACATATTTCAGGGGAAGACTTATCATATGGACATTCACGGTTTTGCCAAGGATTCTGTTTTCTCCTGTGAGAAAGCAGGGGAGAATGAACTGGTGTTTGCAATGGAAGATACCAGGGAAACTTTGGAACAGTATCCATTTCATTTTCGTTTTGAGATCCGATATCTGCTTGAGAAAAATACTTTAAAAGTTTTCTATTCGGTAAAAAATAAGGATGAGAAAACGATGTATTTTGGAATCGGCGGTCACCCGGGATTTAATATTCCGATGGAAGAGGGACTTTCCTTTGAGGATTATGAATTGGAATTTTCCAGGGCATGTGAGCCGCAGCGCATTCTTTTTTCACAGGAGTGTTTTGTGGAGGGGAAGGAGTCCTATGAACTTTTGGAGGGCAGACGGATTCCTCTTCGTCATAATCTTTTTGATGAAGATGCTATTGTGCTGGAGAAAACCTCTGGAGAGGTTCTGCTTCACAGTACGAAGGGCAAAAAGGCAGTGAAGGTATCTTATGTGGATATGCCTTATGTCGGTTTCTGGCATATGCCCTGCATGGATGCTCCTTATGTTTGCATTGAGCCGTGGTGTTCCCTTCCATCCAGACAGGGAATTACAGAAAATCTGGAGGAACAGAAGAATCTTATTTCACTGGAAGCTGGCAGGGAGTGCCAGATTTCCTGGACCATGGAAATTCTCTAGAGCGTGTCTGAAAAAGGCTTTCTGCAAGATGTGCGTCACAATTTGTGGGAGATTTTGACTGGATGAGGGCGCCGTAGCGGGCTACGGTAACCGAATTCAGGCAAAATCTCCCGCAAAGTGGGGCGTGCAGATTGTGGGAATGATTTTTCAAACACGTTCTAAAACGTGCAGATTGTGGGAATGTTTTTAAATACTCGCAAGGAAGGCAGGGTATGTAATATGAAAAAGAAGCAGGGGGCGAACTGCGAATATTGTGTAAACTATTCTTACGACGATGATTACGAGTGCTATACTTGTGATATGAACCTTGACGAAGATGAGATGTATCGTTTTATTACAGGAACCTATCACGATTGCCCTTATTTCCGCATGGGGGACGAGTACAGAGTAGTAAGAAAACAGATGTAAAAAAATTAAAATTACTATTGACAAATAAAATCGAACGTGGTATTTTATTACGGAACGCTGCCGAAGACAGTAGGTGCCGTAAGGCATAAGGATTAAAACGCCTACCGAGGACTAAGTATTCTTTCGTAAGAATTACGTTAAGCCTTGCTGTCTTACAGTAAGGCTTTTTTTGGCGGTATATCAAATTCTATAAGGAGGTGTACCATTTCATGGCAAAAGTAGAACTGAAACAACCAATCGTAGAAGAAATCGCTAACAATATTAAAGACGCACAGGCTGTTGTTCTTGTTGACTACAGTGGTCTTACAGTTGAGCAGGATACTATTTTACGTAAAGAGTTAAGAGAGTCCGGCGTACAGTACAAGGTTTACAAAAACACTTTAATGCGTCGTGCATTTGAAGGTACTCCATGTGCAGATCTTGACAAGCACTTACATGGAACAAACGCTATTGCAATTTCTGCAACAGACGCTACTGCTCCTGCAAGAATCCTTGCTAAATTTGCAAAACAGTATCCGGCACTTGAGTTAGTAGCTGGTATTGTTGAGGGTAACTACAACGATCAGGCAGGAATCCAGGCACTGTCCCAGATCCCGTCCAGAGAAGAACTTCTTGGCAAACTGCTTGGAAGTATCCAGTCTCCTATTACCAACTTTGCTCGTGTGCTTAATCAGATCGCAGAGCAGAAGGGTGGAGAGGCTGAGGCACCAGCAGCAGAATAATTTAAGTTTCTGTCGCTGAATCGAATCATTGATTCCACAAAAAATTTAAAAATGGAGGAAAATTATAATGGCAAAGTTAACAACAGCTGAGTTTATCGAAGCAATCAAAGAGTTATCTGTATTAGAGTTAAATGATTTAGTAAAAGCTTGCGAGGAAGAGTTCGGTGTATCCGCAGCAGCAGGCGTTGTTGTAGCAGCAGCAGGTGCTGGTGAAGCAGCTGAGGAGAAAGATGAGTTTGACGTAGAGCTTACAGAAGTAGGTCCTAACAAAGTTAAAGTTATCAAAGTTGTTCGTGAGATCACAGGCTTAGGTCTTAAAGAAGCTAAAGAAGTTGTTGATGGTGCTCCGAAAATGGTTAAAGAGGGCGCTTCCAAAGCAGAGGCTGAGGATATCAAAACTAAACTTGAGGCTGAAGGCGCTAAAGTTACTCTTAAATAATTTAGGTGTATTTAAGCGAACCATGCTCCCCGCAGAAGTCTGTCGTGCAGGCCACTGCGGGGATTTTTTTGTGTAACAGGAAATTCTGTTGGAGTTTCCTGCAATCAGGATTCTTTTTGTGCAAGGAGATTCTGAATGAATATAAAAATGTTTTTGACTGTAACATTACTGGGAGTATCTTTATATCTGGGAGGCAGTTCTGTTATATATGCTGAATCAGCAGAAAATGTGACGGAGAATTTTGAAGACAGCTTTTCAGATTGCGATATTGAGCCGGAAATGGAAGAGGATGAGACTGGCTTCTATGGCGGAACAGCTGAGGTGGGATTTTTTTCAGCAGATGAGTCTGATAATGATTTTGAAGAGGAGCCAGAAGAAGCTCTGCTTACACCTGTACCTTCTGATAATGAACAGCAGATTCTGGCGACTATTCCAGAAGGCGCTGCAGTGGTGACTTTAGATGTGGCTGATGGAAGTGATATTACCGAAACTTTGAATACAGTGCTTCACTTTATGGGGCAGAGAGCTACAGATGAAACTCCTTGTACGGTAATCATTCCTCAGGGAAGCTATCTGATTTCCGGAACTATCCATATGTACAGCAATCTTACTCTTTATGCAGAAGGGGCTGTGCTGACGAAAACTTGTACAGATAAGCATGTGGTCCTCAGACTGGGAGATGACATACTTTCTGCCGGAGGTTATGATGGATATCACAATATCACCATTGAAGGCGGAACCTGGGATCTGAATTACCCGGTTGTCGAAGATAAGGAAGGCACAGGCGGTTTTGTAGGCTTCAGGATTGGACATGCCAGACACGTAACTGTGAAGAACGTAACATTTCTAAACAATTTGAAATCTCATTTTCTTGAGCTGGCAGGTACGGAAGATGTAACTGTGACTGGCTGTACATTCCGGGGATATTGGCAGGAATATGAAGGCGGCGGACAGGAATGCATTCAGCTGGATGCATGTTTGGATTATATTTTTCCAGGATATCAGCCCTTTGACGGAGCTGTCTGTGAGAATATCAGGATTACGGATAACGTTTTTGAGGATGTGTTTGCAGGAGTGGGCAGTCACAGCATGATCTACGACAGACCATACCGGAACATCGTGATTCAGGGGAATACCTTTCGAAATGTGAAAAAGAGAGCTGTCTGGTGCCTGAATTACGTGGATTCTGCTGTGGAGGACAATATAATAGAGAATGCAGGCGGCGGAGTGCTTGTGAGCTGCATGTATTTCCCGAATACCCATCTTATACCGGGAACTGTTGCAGGAATGGAAGGAAACCACCAGAATGCGGGTATTTCCGTGAAAAACAATCAGATTTCTATTTCTTCAGTGAGTCAGATCAATGGAAACACATGGAGAGGATATGGAATTGAAGTCCAGGGAGCCTGGGTAAGTGACAGCTCAAAGGCACAGGCTAAGGGAATTCCGACAGGTATTTATAAGGAAACCGGTGTTACGGTAAAGGAAAATATGATCACAGGGACTGGAAATGGAATTCGCCTTTATCTTGCTGATGGCTGTACAGTGGAAGATAATCAGTTGAAGCTGCAAAAAACTGCATCCTTTTCCAATATGGGAATTTATCTGTCTGCTTCTTCTAAAAATGTGATAAAAGATAATCAGGTATCAGGTTGTAAAAATGTAGGAATCTACGCTTATGACGGAGGAAAGCTGGGGACTCCATCCACAGAGAATCAAGTCCTGGATAATGTGATTTCAGGTATCGGCGGCGATGGAATTCTTATGGAAAATGGCTCTGACGGGTGTGAAGTAAGCCGGAACCGTATATCCTCCGGAAAAAAGAACGGAATTGTTCTCTGGGGCAGCGAGGGCTGTCAGATCACAGCAAATCAGGTGAAAGGCTGTATGCTGGACGGAATATATGTGGAAAATATTGGAAATGCTGTTATAAAATCTAACAGGATTACAAATGTGAACGGCAGAGGAATCCAAGTGATCGCAAGTCAGACCGGAAAACTTTATGGAAATGCGGTTACTGGCAGCAGAAAATGCGGTTTATATGTAAGCAGGTCAAAGATTTCCGGAAACAAAAAGAACCGTCTGGAGAATAATGGCAGTACTTATGCAATTTATGCGGAAAACAGCACTGGAATCATTTCCGTGAAAATGCCCACTGCGTCTAAGATCACCAGAAAGTCAGTGAAGATCACAGGCAAAGCGGCGGGTGGAAAGAAACTTACAATTTATGCAGTGAGCAGAAACAAGAATAAAAAAATCGGCAGAGGAAGCATCAATTCCCGAAAGAAATATAATATTTCTATCAAAAAACAGAAAAAAGGAACGAAGCTTCTCTTTGTATTATCGGATAAATATGGAAACCTTTCTTATAGTAAGAGAAAAGTAAAATAAATTATAACTATTCAGCAATTACAAATAAAAAAACAAATGAAAAAACAACAGAAAAGTGCTTGACAGGCTTTTTTTGTTGTGCTATAGTGAAGAATGCTATATTATGGCAAGATATGCCTACTATGCTTATGCAGCAGAGCGGGCTGATGTTGTAATAAATAAAATAAAACAGGGGTGAAACGTCAATGGAAAAAAACAGAATTCGTTCTGTAAAAACTGGAAAAAGCATGCGAATGAGCTACCAGAGACAAAAAGAAGTCCTGGAAATGCCGAACTTGATCGAGGTCCAGAAGGATTCTTACCAGTGGTTTCTCGACGAAGGATTGAATGAAGTATTCGACGATATTTCTCCAATCGCAGACTACGGCGGAAAGCTCAGTCTTGAATTCATCGGCTTCACATTTGATGAAAAAGAGGCTAAATACACCATCGAGCAGTGTAAAGAACGTGACGTAACTTATGCCGCACCTTTGAAGGTTCGAGTGAGACTGATTAACAAGGAAACAGATGAGATCAACGAACACGAGATTTTCATGGGAGACCTGCCGATTATGACCGCGACAGGAACTTTCGTCATTAACGGTGCTGAGCGTGTTATTGTCAGCCAGTTAGTACGTTCCCCTGGAATCTATTATGCCATTGCACACGATAAAATCGGTAAGAGACTGTTTTCCTGTACAGTAATTCCTAACAGAGGAGCATGGCTGGAATATGAGACTGACTCCAACGATGTATTCTATGTGCGTGTGGACAGAACCCGTAAGGTTCCGATCACTGTACTGATCCGTGCACTTGGTGTTGGTTCCAATGCAGAGATCATTGATCTGTTTGGCGAAGAGCCGAAGATCCTTGCAAGTTTCACAAAGGATACTTCTACGAATTATGAAGAAGGTCTTCTTGAACTGTATAAGAAAATCCGTCCAGGCGAGCCGCTTGCAGTTGAGAGCGCAGAGAGCCTGATCAATGCGATGTTCTTTGATCCGAGAAGATATGATCTTGCCAAGGTCGGACGTTATAAATTTAATAAGAAACTTCATTTCAATAAACGAATTGTTGGTCATAAGCTGGCTGACGATGTGGTTGAGGGCTCTACAGGAGAAATTCTTGCAGAGGCTGGTACTATCGTAACCAGAGAACTGGCTGATGCCATTCAGAACGCTGCAGTTCCATTTGTATGGATCCAGGGTGAAGAAGACCGCAGAATTAAAGTTCTTTCTAACTTAATGGTAGACATGCATCACTATCTGCCAGAAATTGAGAACCTGGAAGAGCTTGGGGTTACAGAGTTAGTATATTACCCTGTACTCGAAAAAATTCTGGAAGAAAATGACACACTTGAGGACAGAATTGCCGCTATCCGCAGAGATATCCATGACCTGATCCCGAAGCATATTACAAGAGAAGATATTTTTGCTTCTATTAATTACAATATGCATCTGGAATATGGCATTGGAAATGACGACGACATCGACCACTTAGGAAACCGTCGTATCCGTGCGGTTGGTGAACTGCTTCAGAATCAGTACCGTATCGGTCTTTCCAGACTTGAGCGTGTGGTTCGTGAGAGAATGACAACACAGGATGTGGAGAGCATTTCCCCGCAGTCCCTGATCAATATCAAACCTGTAACAGCTGCTGTAAAAGAGTTCTTTGGATCTTCCCAGCTGTCACAGTTCATGGATCAGAACAACCCTCTTGGTGAGCTGACCCATAAGAGACGTCTTTCCGCACTTGGACCTGGCGGTTTGTCACGAGACAGAGCCGGATTCGAGGTTCGAGACGTTCACTATTCCCATTACGGAAGAATGTGCCCGATCGAGACTCCTGAGGGTCCAAACATCGGTCTGATCAACTCCCTTGCATCTTATGCAAAGCTGAATCAGTACGGATTTGTTGAGGCACCTTACCGTAAGATTGATAAAACTGATCCTATGAATCCGCGTGTAACTGACGAAGTTGTTTACATGACCGCAGATGAAGAGGATAACTACCATGTAGCACAGGCGAATGAGGCACTTGACGCAGAAGGACATTTCGTTCGTAAGAACGTTTCCGGTCGTTATCGTGAAGAGACTCAGGAGTATGAGCGTCAGATGTTTGATTACATGGACGTATCTCCTAAGATGGTATTCTCTGTAGCTACAGCCCTGATTCCATTCCTTCAGAACGACGATGCGAACCGTGCGCTGATGGGATCAAACATGCAGCGTCAGGCTGTTCCGCTTCTTACCACAGAAGCACCAGTTGTTGGTACAGGAATGGAAGCAAAGACAGCTGTTGACTCCGGTGTTTGTGTGGTTGCAAGAAAGTCTGGTACTGTACTTCGCTCCACATCTACCGATATCAGCATCAAGAATGATGATGGAACAAAAGATGATTATCATCTTACCAAATTCATGCGCAGTAACCAGAGCAACTGCTACAACCAGCGTCCGATCGTTAATCAGGGCGAGCACGTTGAAGCAGGTGATGTTATTGCCGATGGTCCGTCTACTTCTCAGGGAGAGCTTGCTCTTGGCAAGAACCCTCTGATCGGATTTATGACCTGGGAAGGTTATAACTACGAGGATGCCGTACTGTTAAGTGAGAAACTTGTACAGAACGATGTTTATACATCTGTTCACATTGAAGAATATGAAGCAGAATCCCGTGATACAAAGCTTGGACCGGAAGAGATCACCCGTGATGTTCCAGGCGTAGGTGATGATGCACTCAAGGATCTTGATGAGCGCGGAATCATTCGTATCGGTGCAGAGGTTCGTGCTGGTGATATCCTTGTTGGTAAGGTTACTCCTAAGGGAGAGACTGAGCTTACAGCAGAGGAGAGACTTCTTCGTGCAATCTTTGGTGAGAAAGCACGCGAGGTTCGTGATACTTCCCTTAAGGTACCACACGGTGAGTATGGTATCGTTGTAGACGCCAAGGTATTCACAAGAGAAAATGGTGATGAGCTGTCTCCAGGAGTTAATCAGTCTGTACGTATCTATATCGCACAGAAGAGAAAAATCTCCGTTGGTGATAAGATGGCTGGTCGTCATGGTAACAAGGGTGTCGTTTCCCGTGTACTTCCGGTTGAGGATATGCCATTCCTTCCGAACGGACGTCCACTGGATATCGTGCTGAACCCGCTGGGTGTACCTTCCCGTATGAACATTGGACAGGTCCTGGAAATTCATTTAAGTCTTGCTGCCAAAGCACTTGGCTTTAATATTTCCACACCGGTATTCGATGGTGCAAACGAGAATGATATCCAGGATACACTGGAACTTGCAAATGACTATGTAAATACAGAAGATTTTGAAGAGTTCCGTGAGAAATACAAAGACATTCTGGCACCTGATGTAATGCAGTATCTGGATGAGAACAAAGCCCACAGAGCATTGTGGAAAGGTGTTCCGATTTCCAGAGATGGTAAAGTACAGCTTCGTGACGGACGTACCGGAGAGTTCTTCGACGGTCCGACCACAATCGGACACATGCATTACCTGAAACTGCATCATCTGGTTGATGATAAGATCCATGCCCGTTCCACAGGTCCTTACTCTCTGGTTACACAGCAGCCACTGGGTGGTAAAGCTCAGTTCGGTGGACAGCGTTTCGGAGAGATGGAGGTTTGGGCTCTGGAGGCATACGGTGCATCTTATACACTCCAGGAAATCCTGACAGTTAAATCCGATGATGTAGTCGGTCGTGTGAAGACTTATGAAGCAATCATCAAGGGTGATAACATCCCTGAGCCTGGTATTCCGGAATCCTTTAAGGTTCTTCTTAAAGAGCTCCAGTCCCTGGCATTGGATGTACGTGTGCTCAAAGATGATCAGACAGAAGTTCAGATCATGGAGAATGTAGATTACGGCGAAACCGATCTTCGTGCAGTTATCGAGGGAGATTCCCGCGGCCACAGAGGAGAGGAATCCTTCAGCAAACATGGCTATACCAAGCAGGAGTTTGACGGAGAGGAACTTGTTGATGTGGACGAGGACGAAGAAGAGGATTATGAATCCGAAATCGACGATTCCTACGATGATATCGAAGAGTAGAAAGGGGAAAAGAATACATGGCAGAATCAACCAATACCAATGAAACATATCAGCCAATGACTTTTGATGCCATTAAAATTGGACTGGCGTCCCCGGAAAAGATCAGAGAGTGGTCAAGAGGTGAGGTTACAAAACCGGAAACCATCAACTACCGTACCTTGAAACCGGAGAAAGACGGACTTTTCTGTGAAAGAATTTTCGGACCAAGCAAGGACTGGGAGTGCCACTGCGGTAAATATAAGAAAATCCGTTATAAAGGTGTTGTCTGCGACCGATGCGGCGTTGAGGTTACCAAGGCTTCCGTCCGTAGAGAGCGTATGGGTCACATTGAGCTTGCTGCTCCTGTTTCCCATATCTGGTATTTCAAGGGTATTCCGTCCCGTATGGGACTTATCCTGGATCTGACTCCAAGAACACTGGAGAAAGTTCTTTACTTTGCAAATTATATTGTACTGGATCCGGCAGATTCCGGACTCCAGTACAAGCAGATCCTTACTGAGAGAGAATATCAGGATGCCCGTGAGTCTTACGGAAATAACTTCCGCGTAGGCATGGGTGCTGAGGCTATCAAAGAGCTCCTTATGGCTATCGACCTTGAGAAGGATTCCGCTGAATTAAAGGCAGAGCTGGTTAAGGCAACAGGCCAGAAGCGTGCAAGGATCATCAAACGTCTTGAGGTTGTTGAATCTTTCCGTGAGTCAGGAAACCGTCCTGAGTGGATGATTCTTGATGTTGTTCCTGTAATCCCGCCAGATCTTCGTCCTATGGTACAGCTGGATGGTGGACGTTTTGCGACATCTGACCTGAATGATCTGTACAGAAGAATCATTAATCGTAATAATCGTCTGAAAAGACTGCTGGAGCTTGGTGCTCCGGATATCATTGTCCGCAATGAGAAACGTATGCTTCAGGAAGCTGTTGATGCTTTGATCGACAATGGTCGTCGTGGCCGTCCGGTTACAGGTCCTGGAAACAGAGCCCTGAAATCCCTTTCTGACATGCTGAAAGGTAAATCCGGACGTTTCCGTCAGAACCTTCTTGGTAAGCGTGTTGACTACTCCGGACGTTCCGTTATCGTTGTTGGACCAGAGCTGAAGATTTATCAGTGCGGTCTGCCAAAAGAGATGGCAATCGAGCTGTTTAAGCCTTTCGTTATGAAAGAACTGGTAGCAAACGGTACCTCTCACAATATTAAGAATGCCAAGAAGATGGTAGAGAAGCTTGAGCCAGCTGTATGGGATGTTCTGGAAGATGTTATCAAAGAACATCCGGTTATGCTGAACCGTGCACCTACACTGCATCGTCTGGGTATCCAGGCGTTTGAGCCGATCCTTGTAGAAGGTAAGGCTATTAAGCTTCATCCGCTTGTTTGTACCGCTTTCAACGCTGACTTCGATGGTGACCAGATGGCTGTCCATCTTCCACTGTCCCAGGAAGCACAGGCAGAGTGCCGTTTCCTGCTTCTGTCTCCGAACAACCTTCTGAAACCTTCTGATGGTGGACCGGTAGCCGTTCCTTCACAGGATATGGTCCTTGGTATTTACTATCTGACACAGGAAAGACCTGGAAACAAGGGAGAAGGAAAGTTCTTTAAGAGCGTAAATGAGGCAATTCTGGCATATGAGAACCAGGTAATTACTCTGCAGTCCAAGATTCTTGTCCGCTGTAGCAAAGTAATGCCGGATGGAAGCACTTTCACAGGCAACGTGCAGTCTACACTGGGACGTTTCCTGTTCAATGAGATCCTGCCACAGGATCTTGGATTTGTTGACAGAAGCATTCCGGGAAATGAGCTTCTTCTTGAGGTTGACTTCCTGGTTGGTAAGAAACAGCTGAAACAGATCCTTGAAAAAGTTATTAATACTCACGGAGCAACCAAGACTGCTGAGGTTCTGGACTCTATCAAAGCTATGGGTTACAAGTATTCTACAAGAGCTGCCATGACTGTATCTATTTCTGATATGACCGTGCCGCCGCAGAAGCCTGAGATGATCAAGGCTGCACAGGATACTGTAGATAAGATCACAAAGAACTATAAACGAGGTCTTATTACTGAGGAAGAGCGTTATAAAGAGGTTGTTGATACCTGGAAGAAGACTGACGATGAGCTTACTCATGCACTTCTTTCCGGACTTGATAAGTACAACAACATCTTCATGATGGCTGACTCTGGTGCTCGTGGATCTGATAAACAGATCAAACAGCTTGCAGGTATGCGTGGATTGATGGCCGATACAACCGGACATACAATCGAGCTTCCTATCAAGTCAAACTTCCGTGAAGGTCTGGACGTACTGGAATACTTCATGTCCGCTCACGGAGCGCGTAAAGGACTTTCCGATACCGCTCTTCGTACAGCCGATTCCGGTTACCTGACAAGACGTCTTGTTGACGTATCTCAGGATCTGATCGTACGTGAGATGGACTGCTGTGAGAACAGAGCAGAGATTTCCGGTATGTATGTAAAAGGTTTCATGGATGGTAAGGAGGAGATCGAGAGCCTTCAAGATCGTATTACAGGTCGTTTCTCCTGCGAGACCATTAAGAATAAAGAGGGCGAAGTCCTTGTAAAAGCAAACCACATGATCACTCCGAAGCGTGCTGCACGTATCATGAAAGAGGGTGTAGATAACATTACCGGAGGTGCTGTTGAGCAGGTTAAGATCCGTACCATCCTGAGCTGTAAGTGTAAGGTTGGTGTGTGTGCGAAGTGCTATGGCGCAAACATGGCTACCGGTGAGCCGGTACAGGTTGGTGAGTCCATCGGTATCATCGCTGCACAGTCTATCGGTGAGCCAGGTACACAGCTGACTATGCGTACTTTCCATACAGGTGGTGTTGCCGGTGGAGATATCACACAGGGTCTTCCTCGTGTCGAGGAGCTTTTTGAGGCAAGAAAGCCGAAAGGACTTGCTGTCATCACTGAAATCAAGGGTGTTGCTACAATCAATGACACCAAGAAGAAGAGAGAGATCATCGTAACAGATCCGGAGACTGGTGATTCCAAGACTTACCTGATCCCATACGGTTCCCGTATCAAGGTCATGGACGGACAGGTTATGGAGGCTGGTGATGAGCTTACAGAAGGTAGTGTAAACCCGCATGATATTCTTCGAATCAAGGGTGTTCGTGCAGTTCAGGATTACATGATCCGTGAGGTTCAGCGTGTATACCGTCTTCAGGGTGTTGAGATTAACGATAAACATATCGAGGTTATCGTTCATCAGATGCTGAAGAAAATCCGTATCGAGGATAACGGAGATTCTGAGTTCCTGCCAGGTACACTTGTTGACTTCCTTGAGTATGAGGAAGTAAATGAGAAACTGGAAGCTGAGGGATTACGTCCTGCAATTGGAAAACAGGGAATGCTTGGTATTACCAAGGCATCTCTGGCAACTGATTCCTTCTTGTCAGCTGCTTCTTTCCAGGAGACTACCAAGGTTCTGACCGAAGCTGCTATCAAGGGTAAGGTTGACCATCTGATCGGTCTGAAAGAGAATGTAATCATCGGTAAACTGATTCCAGCTGGTACAGGTATGAAGTGCTACAGCGATGTAGAGCTTGATACAGGAATGCCGGAAGAGCCAGAAGAAATCGAATTCGATGAAATGGACGACGAGGATCAGGATGTGCTGGATGTAGCGGAAGACTCAGAAGAGCTGGAGACTGCTGATGAGGCAGATCTTGCAGTGGATGAGGATACATTTGAGGATGAGGATTCTTCTGAAGACAGTGAAGAATAAACGATAAAATATGAAATCCCCCAGGGTGACAGAAATGTTGCTTTGGGGGATTTTTGTGTAACAGAGAATTCTATGGAACTTACTGTTACACAAAAAAGTGCAGCCCGGCAGGAACACACTGCAGCAGCAAGGGAAATGCTGCTCGAGACAATCCGCCGTAGGCGAGGGTAAGGAAAAATATGGATAGAGGAAAATACAACCTGGTCTATCATTTGTGGTAAGATTCCTGTATAATGTTTTATGTAACTATTCAGAAGGCAGTATTCCGCGAGGTGTTCTGGGGGAAAAGTAGTTCACAGAAAACCCGAGAATAGCGGTGCGAAATCACGTAAACCATGATTTCTGTGCATCGTTACGGGGAAGACTTGCCAGTCCATTTAAAAAGTCATTACCCGTTCGAGGAGGGAGAACATACATGGATAAAGATGTTCCGGTTTCCGTCTGGCCAGAATGGGAACTTATAGAGAAAATAGGCGAAGGATCCTTTGGGAAAGTGTATAAAGCGAAGCGGACAGAACGAGGCCGTTCTTTTTACTCCGCAATCAAGATCATATCCATACCGGCAAGTAAGGGAGAACTTGACAGCGTACGCTCAGAGATGAATAATGAGCAGTCTACCAGGGAATATTTTCGAAATCTGGTAGAAGACTGCATTCAGGAAATATATACTATGGAGCATTTTTGCGGAAATTCCCATGTGGTTTCATTTGAAGATTTCAAAGTGGTGGAATATTTGGATGAGATCGGCTGGGACATTTCCATAAGAATGGAATATCTTACCAGTTTTATGGATTACTGCACAGGCAAGGAGCTTACTGAGAAGGAAGTGATCAAGCTTGGCTGTGACCTGGCTATGGCATTGATTTATTGCAGAAAATTGAATATTATTCACCGTGATGTGAAACCGGAGAATATTTTTGTGTCCAGATTCGGTGATTTTAAGCTGGGTGACTTTGGAATTGCCAGGGAACAGGCACATACTATGAGCAATATGTCCAAGAAAGGTACCTATTCCTACATGGCACCGGAGATTTACAAGGGTGAGAAGTACGACAGCAGTATTGATATCTATTCCCTTGGAATTGTATTATATAAATTGATGAATCAGAACAGGCTGCCTTT
The DNA here is from genome assembly GCF_015668065.1 of Ruminococcus sp. 1001713B170207_170306_F1. Taxonomy (NCBI): domain Bacteria; kingdom Bacillati; phylum Bacillota; class Clostridia; order Eubacteriales; family Oscillospiraceae; genus Ruminococcus; species Ruminococcus sp. 1001713B170207_170306_F1. The sequence goes on from NZ_JADPEX010000035.1 coordinate 17,663, forward strand.
TCTTTCACTGGATAAGCAGTTGATTACATACAGAGATAAAGAGACTGCCCTTGCACGGAGAATGGCAGGGGAGAAAATGCCGGTACCAGTTAATGCCAGTGCTGCTTTTTCCCACATTATACTAAAAGCATGTGCATATGAGCCGGGGAAACGTTACAGGAAACCAGAAGATATGCTGCGGGATTTGGAGAAGCTTCGTCTGGCACCGGTGAATGCAGAGAAAGAGTGGGAGAAGTCCCAGTGGGAGCTGACAAATTCAGTAGAACTTGAGCGGGACCAGAGAAGATATGCCCCTCAGGAGCCGGAAGACCGTATGGAGCGGACCCATGTGGCAGAAGACCCTCAGATTGAGAAAGCTGTCCGGGAAGAAGAGGCACAGCTCAGAAAGCCTGCGAAAAATGCAGTGAAAAATTATGAGAAACAGTCAGTAAATGCCTCTTCCACTAAGCGAAAGAAGCAGCAGAGAAGCGGGTGGGACCAGGAAAGACAGATTTCACCATGGACAGTTTCCCTTATTGTAGTGGCGCTTGCGGCATGCATTATTATTGGTGTTTATATGAAATTAATCCATGATGAGAATCGCAAGGCTCAAAATACGGAGAACGTTATGGAAGTTCTGGAAGCTAATGATAACAGTACTGCTCAAATTGATGAATTTTCTACTTCGATTCAGACAATTAAGGAGCAGGCGGATACAATTGTAAGCGAACTTCCGGACTGCGAGGAAGTTGGCAAGGAAGGCGATCGGCTTCGCTACTATGACAGCAATGGGAAACTGGTAAAAGCGCTGATTTATCCGGAGACATCCGAAGATGGAGTTTATGAGGAGTATTATTACTGGGATGAACGTCTGTTTTTTGCATATGTATGGACTGGTAATAAGAAGGAATTATATTATTATGACAAGCGTGGCAAACTGATCCGCTGGATCGATACAGACGGAACTGTCCACGATAAGGAGAATGACAGTACTGAGTACACCAAGCGTGGCGAGAAATACTGGAAAAATGCGCTGGAGCAGTTAGATGAATGATGATACCGGTCATATAAGAAGTGGCTGTGATTCTTTGGAATATCGACAGACAGACGAAGAGGAATAGAATGACATATCATATTGATTATGCATATACCTGCCATGCAGGGAAAGTGCGACCAAATAACGAGGACAATTTCTGGTGCTGCGGAGAGCACCTTCCAGTGAGTAATCATGGAACAGAAGAAATCCGTACAGGTATCAGGCTTCGGGAGAGCCTTCCGGTAATGGCTGTTTTTGACGGCATGGGAGGGGAGAGCCAGGGGGAAATGGCTGCCTGGCTTGCTTCTGACAGCCTGGAACATTTTTATAGGGAAAATAAGGGGATGCTTCGTAAAGCACCAGAACTTTTTCTTACGGAAGCCTGTAAGAATATGAATCAGGCTGTATGTGATTATGGTCGGGAACAACGGATCAGTGCCATGGGAACTACTATGGCGATGATTGCTTTTGGAAAAAAAGAAGCGTATATCTGTAATCTGGGAGACAGCAGGATTTATCGGTTTTCCAAGGGGAATTTTTCACAGATTTCCAGAGATCATGTGTTGAAAAGCTGCAGATTTGGGAAAGCACCACTGACTCAGTTTCTGGGAGTGGAGGAGACCGAGATGAAGCTGGAACCTGCCATTGCGGCAGTTCCTTATCAGGATAGGGACCGTTATCTGCTTTGCTCAGACGGGGTAACAGATATGTTATCTGATCGCGAGATTGAAGAAATTATGAAGCTGGAGGACTCAATTCGTGATATTGCCCATGCTCTTTTAACAAGGGTACTGGATAAAGGGGCCAGAGATAATACTACGATCATTCTCTGCGAGGTAAGAGCAGATAATCGGCCGTTCAAAACCTGGCTTTTGCAGAAGAAGGGATAAATCAGAGGGCAAAATTTTTCACAATTTAAGTAGTTGATTATAGGAAAATGAAGGTGATTTATGATGAAAAATCGTATGCAGGATCTTGATTTTGAACAGACAGTGGCATTTGATTCCGTAAAGGATTTTGAATTTACCAGAAGGGCCGCCCAGAGATTTCGGCAGGTAGTCAGTCTGGATGGATTTGAGGATGAAGATGCGGACGTTATTTTTCATTATTTATATAAAGAGTTGGAGTTGGTTTCGTTCGGAGATCATTTGAAGAGATATATCTATGAAAGAGCTGGGATTGAGGAACCGTTTGGGGAAGTGCCCCAGGAGATATACCGAGATATTGCAGTTGATTCTTTCCGGGAAACCTATACACCCAAGTCTATGAATCCTACTTCAACTAAGCTTCCTGCGTTGGTGAACAACTGGCTTACACAGGCCTCAGTAAAGCGCGAGACTATATTTCTGCTGGGCTTCGGGCTTCGCATGAGCGCGGAGGATGTTTCAGACTTTCTGACAAGGGTGCTGAAGGAGCAGGATTTTGATTTCCATAATCCAGAGGAAGTGATCTACTGGTATTGTTATAGTAAGCAGCTTCCTTACAGCAAGGCAGAGGAATATAAAGAGAATTACAAATCCATGGAACTTGCAGCAGATAAGGGAAAAGTGGCGGAAGTAATCAGCGGCGATTTTACTATAGATACAGAGGAAAAATTGCTGAAATATCTGGCATGCCTGAAAGCTGGCTGGGATGATCCAATGAATGAGAAGAGTCAGGCATTTCAGGAGTTCCTGCGCCTTCTGGAACATGCGAAGCAGATCATTGCGGCCATGTATCAGAAGGATGAGGAGGAGAAAGGCCGGGCTAAGGTCTGGAAACCGGAGAATATTACTCCGTCTGATCTGGAGAAGGTAATCTGCAATGGTATTCCTATCAATAAAATGGGAAATCTGAAAAAAATGTCAGCCTCTATCCTGGCGAAACATTTCAGCCAGAAGAGGTTCAGCAGACAGAGAATTACCAATATTCTGAATCACAAGTTTCCGGTAGAGCGGTTTGATCTTCTTACGCTGGAGTTCTTTATTGTGTCTCAGGAGATGGAGGATGATGATCCCTATGACAGATACCATCATTTCATAGAGGAAGCGCAGAGAATTCTGAAGAAGTGTGGAATGAGCGAGATTTATATTGTGAACCCATACGAATGTTTCCTGCTGATGTGTCTTTTGACGGATTGTCCGCTGGCTGTTTTTTCGGAGATATGGGAAATGTCATATGAAGAGAATGGGGACGAGGAGTAGGTAATTTCTTAATATAGAAATGCGCAGTGTTGTTTGGAGGCACTGCGCATTTTTAATAGCAATTAAGGTTAATCATTATAGTAGAGATAAATACTGCGGCTAAGCTGTGCAATTGTATTCTGGGCTTCTCCCGGGCTGGAGAGGTTCTGGGAAAGGCAGACGATGACCAGATCGTTTCCACCCTGTGCGTTGTACAGAATTCCGGCATCATTTTCTACATCGGAAAGCTCACCGGTTTTGTTGGCAACGCTGACGCCCTCTGGCAGGGCTGCTGGAATCTTGTTGGTACGTTGCTGTTGTTTCAGAAGGGAATACATTTCTTCTGCATGTAAAAGGCTTGGCGTCTGAGTAGTACCAGAGCAGATCTGGTATATTTCTTTCAGAAATTTTCCACAGTCATAGGCAGAAGTGTAATTATCTCCGAATTCGTTGCTGGCAAGAAGCAGTCGTCCCATGGAAGTATTTGTGTAGCCGTGAGACTGACAGAAACTGTTTACTTTCTGCATACCTGCAGTGCTGTCGCCACTTCCCAGGCAGGAAACCAGACTGTTTGCCGCGTCATTATCACTGACGGTGATCATTGGTGTCAGATAGGAATCCAGGGTGGCAGAACCATACTGCTGGGACAAAGAATCATAATTCTCATATACTGCACCCATAATGAAAAGCTTGATCAGGCTGGCTGCCTGCATTGTGGAATCATTGATCGTAGCCTCTGAGCCGCCTGAAAGGTCACAGATATAAACGCTCCAGGAACCGTTTGAACCAGGAAGCTGGGATTGGACCTGAGTGACCAGAGCATCCATCTTTTCATCGGATTTGTTGTCAAAAGCAGAACTTCCGTGGGAGGGAGAGATGGTGCCATCATCATCAGAAAGTTCGGGGGTAATAGCAGCCATGGTAGAATCTTTTTTTCCCTGGGAAGTGCCATCTGTTGTCTGAGCGGAGTCGGAACCGGATGACTGGGAAGAACCTATTGGTTCTGCATTGGCAGCAGGAGTCTGATAAGGAACCGTTACTTCCTCCGGAGTTGGAGAAGACTGTACAGGACCTGCACTTTCTCTCTGGGAAGGTCCCTGGACAGAAGAATCATCTGTAGAAGATTCGCTGTCGGAACTTCCATCATCAGAAACAAAGCCGCTCTGGTCGGCGTTATCAGAAGTCTCGTCACCAGAGGTAAATCCGAAAGTTTCACCGTCAGTGAGATTTTCAGTCTGGTCTGTTGCTGAATCATTTTTTGCCAGATTAATACTGCTCTGGCTGTCCTTTCTGAAGAAAGTAAGGTAAAGAATGATAAGAATCAGTAAAGCAGCGACAATGCCAAGAAAAATCAGCAGATAAGAAGAGGTTTGTTTCTTTCTATTATTTTTCATAAGTTCTCCTTTCGAATCGATGAAATATCTGGAAGAGACATTATTTTATGGCAGTAAATCCAGATTTATTTTTCCTCAAAATATGCATCAATCCCATCAGCGATTCCGGATGCCATTGTGTCCTGAAAATCCGGATCGCTCATTTTCAGATCGTCAGATTCATTGGTCATAAATCCCATTTCCACAATAGTTACTGGAATGGTGCTCCAGTTGATTCCAGTCATATTGTCGGCATATGTTACGCCGCGGTTTTCAAATCCGGTTGCGTCACAATAGGCATCCAGAATGCACTGGGAAAGGCTGCTGGAATCATCATAGAGCTGGGATACATAAGGATTGGAAGAGGAGGGGGAAATGGTAAGTGCACCGGCAGCAGAGGAAGACTCAGCACCATTGGCATGGATACGCACGTAAATCTCTGCCCCCTGTCCGGCTACATATTCAGCTCGCTCTTTATTACTGATGGCAGTATCATTATCCGTTCTGGTAAGAACAGTCTGATAGCCACGGTCTTCCAGAATCTGCTGCAGCTTCAAAGAAACATCCAGATTCAGCTGATATTCAGGCAGACCTGAAAAAGTTCCATGGGTTCCTGTTGAGGCTTTGGCTTTCATTTCTGTGGAACCTGGACCGAGAGGTTCAAGGTCACTCATATCCACATTTGGACCCTGATGACCGGGATCGATACCGATTATATGTGACTGGGCTACAGGCGGTCCCTGAAGCTCGTCAGTGGTCTCTGCACAGACAGTGCACAGATTTATAAGCCCTGCTCCGGAAAAAATCATGAGGCCAAATGCAAAAATCCGGGAGAATCCACTGGGTTTAGCCACTGCTTTTTTGAAACACATATGTATACTCCTGTTCATGTTAATTCTTTTTTCGACTATTCAGCAGATTGTATTTTGAAAAGCAGGTACTGTAGAGGTGCTGAAAAGTTCTTGTTTCTTATTATAATAATGTGAAGCTGTGAATGCAATGTAAAGTTAAGTTTTCCTAGAGCGTGTTTGAAAAAGGCTTTCTGCAAGATGTGCGTCACAATTTGCGGTATATTTCACCCGAATTCGGTTACCGTAGCCCGCTAAGGCGCCCTCATCCGAGCGAAATCTCCCACAAATTGTGATGCAGATCACGAGAATGATTTTTTTTAACGCTCCAGAACAGCAGTAAAAAATACATTATAATAAGAAGAAACCTATTTATAATTCACAGTGATAAATTGTAAAAACCTTGAAAAAATAAGGAAAAATTGATGAAAAACACCTTGACAGAGATATGCAGACAGGATATAATCAAAAAGCGTGCGAAATAAGGCATTTTTTTCCGCGCTTACTAAGATAATAGCAACCGCAAGGAAACCCCATAGAACAATCTATGGAGAAATAAATCGGGAGGTGAAATGGAATGCCAACATTCAACCAGTTAGTAAGAAAAGGACGCCAGACAGCTGTTAAGAAATCTACAGCTCCGGCTCTGCAGAGAACTTATAACTCTTTAAGAAAGAAAGCAGTTGAGCAGTCTGCACCACAGAAACGTGGCGTTTGCACAGCTGTTAAAACAGCTACTCCTAAGAAGCCTAACTCAGCTCTTAGAAAAATCGCCAGAGTTCGTCTTTCCAACGGAATCGAAGTAACAAGCTACATCCCAGGAGAAGGTCACAACCTTCAGGAGCATAGCGTTGTTCTGATCCGTGGAGGAAGGGTTAAGGACTTACCTGGTACAAGATACCACATCATCAGAGGTACTCTTGATACCGCAGGTGTTGCTAACAGAAAACAGGCCCGTTCCAAATACGGCGCTAAGAGACCGAAAGTTAAAAAATAATCCATCCGTATTGCTGCGGAGACTATAGAGATTTGTACGGTATTCCATATACCCTGTCGGTTGCGGGTTAAATATAGGACCATTACCAGTGCGAACATGCAATAGTTTACTGCGTGAGTACCGATGAGATAATCAGGATGATTAAGGAGGGAAGTAACGTGCCACGTAAAGGACATACTCAGAAAAGAGACGTTCTGGCAGACCCGATGTACAACAATAAAGTTGTTACAAAGCTTATCAATAACATTATGTTAGATGGTAAGAAAGGTGTTGCACAGAAAATTGTTTACGGAGCATTCGCCAGAATGGAAGAAAAATCTGGCAAGCCAGCAATTGAAGTATTTGAAGAGGCAATGAACAACGTAATGCCTCAGCTTGAAGTTAAAGCAAGACGTATCGGTGGAGCTACTTATCAGGTTCCGATCGAGGTAAGAGCTGACAGACGTCAGGCTCTGGCTCTTCGCTGGATCACCATGTTCTCCCGCAAGAGAGGCGAGAAGACCATGGAAGAGAAACTGGCTAACGAGCTTATGGATGCAGCCAATAACACCGGAGCATCTGTAAAGAGGAAAGAAGACATGCATAAGATGGCTGAAGCAAATAAAGCATTTGCTCACTATCGCTTCTAATCAAGGAGGAAAATCCATTGGCTGGAAAAGAAGGTAGAGAATACCCGCTCGAGAGAACCAGAAACATTGGTATTATGGCTCATATCGATGCAGGTAAGACAACTCTTACAGAACGAATTCTGTACTATACAGGTGTCAACTACAAGATTGGTGATACACATGAAGGTACTGCTACCATGGACTGGATGGAGCAGGAGCAGGAGCGTGGTATCACAATCACATCCGCTGCAACAACATGTCACTGGACACTGGAAGAGAACTGCAAACCGAAGCCAGGCGCTTTGGAGCATCGTATCAACATCATTGATACCCCAGGCCACGTAGACTTTACTGTTGAGGTTGAGCGTTCCCTTCGTGTACTGGATGGCGCTGTCGGCGTATTCTGTGCAAAGGGTGGTGTTGAGCCACAGTCTGAGAACGTTTGGCGTCAGGCTGATACCTACAATGTACCACGTATGGCATTCATCAATAAGATGGACATCCTTGGTGCAAACTTCTACGGCGCAGTAGAGCAGATCAAGACTCGTCTTGGTAAAAATGCAATCTGCCTGCAGCTGCCAATCGGAAAAGAAGATGACTTCAAGGGAATCATTGACTTATTCGAAATGAAAGCTTACATCTACAATGACGAGAAGGGCGATGATATTACTATCACCGATATCCCGGAAGACATGAAAGAGGATGCTGAGCTTTATCATACAGAACTGATCGAGAAGATCTGTGAGCTGGATGACGATCTCATGATGGAATATCTTGAGGGCGAAGAGCCAAGCACAGACAGACTGAAAGCAGCTCTGAGAAAAGGTACATGCGAGTGTACAGCTGTTCCGGTATGCTGCGGTTCTGCATATAGAAACAAAGGTGTTCAGAAACTTCTGGACGCTATCCTGGAGTACATGCCTGCTCCAACAGATATTCCACCAATTGATGGTGTTGACATGGATGGAAACCCGACCGTGAGACATTCTTCTGATGAAGAGCCGTTCTCCGCTCTGGCATTCAAGATCATGACAGACCCATTCGTTGGAAAACTTGCATATTTCCGTGTATATTCAGGAACAATGAATTCCGGATCCTATGTATATAACTCTACAAAGGGCAAAAAAGAGCGTGTTGGCCGTATCCTTCAGATGCATGCTAACAAGCGTATGGAGCTTGATAAGGTTTACTCCGGTGATATTGCTGCAGCTATCGGATTCAAATTCACCACAACTGGTGATACAATCTGTGATGAGCAGCATCCAGTAATCCTCGAGTCCATGGAGTTCCCGGAACCAGTTATCGAGCTGGCTATCGAGCCTAAGACAAAAGCAGGACAGGGCAAACTTGGTGAGGCTCTTGCAAAACTTGCAGAAGAGGATCCGACCTTCCGTGCACATACAGATCAGGAAACAGGACAGACCATTATCGCTGGTATGGGTGAGCTTCACCTTGAGATCATCGTTGACCGTCTTCTTCGTGAGTTCCACGTAGAGGCTAACGTAGGTGCTCCTCAGGTTGCTTACAAAGAGACAATCACCAAGGCTGTTGATGTAGACAGCAAGTATGCTAAACAGTCCGGTGGTCGTGGACAGTATGGTCACTGTAAAGTTAAATTCGAGCCTATGGATGCCAACGGCGAAGAACTGTACAAGTTCGAGTCTACTGTTGTCGGCGGTGCTATTCCGAAGGAATATATCCCGGCTGTAGGAGAAGGTATCGAAGAGGCTATGAAGGCTGGTATCCTTGGTGGATATCCGGTTGTTGGTGTACATGCAAATGTATACGATGGATCTTATCATGAAGTCGATTCTTCTGAGATGGCATTCCACATTGCAGGTTCCCTTGCATTCAAGGATGCTATGCAGAAGGCTTCCCCAATTCTTCTTGAGCCTATCATGAAGGTTGAGGTAACCACACCAGAGGATTACATGGGTGATGTTATCGGTGATATCAACTCCCGTCGTGGTCGTATCGAAGGTATGGATGATATCGGCGGCGGTAAGATGATCCGTGGATTTGTTCCGCTTTCCGAAATGTTCGGATATGCAACAGATCTTCGTTCCAGAACTCAGGGACGTGGTAACTACTCCATGTTCTTTGAGAAATATGAGCCAGTTCCAAAGAGTGTTCAGGAGAAAGTTCTGGCAAAGAAAGACTGATTTAACTACAGGCTGAATCAGGATTTCATATAAAACAATAAAAAGCTTGCAAATATCCTTGGTTTGCAATATAATCAAGGATAGCAAGTTTAAAACCGATATGGCGCTCTATTTTAATAGAGAATGAGCCAACTAATCAAGGAGGACATTTTAAAATGGCAAAGGCTAAGTTTGAGAGAACAAAACCGCATTGTAACATTGGTACCATCGGACACGTTGACCATGGTAAAACAACTTTAACTGCAGCTATCACAAAAGTACTTTCTGAGAGAGTTGCTGGTAACGTAGCTACAGATTTCGCTAACATTGATAAAGCTCCAGAGGAAAGAGAGCGTGGTATCACAATCTCTACAGCACACGTTGAGTATGAGACAGAGCATAGACACTATGCACACGTTGACTGCCCAGGCCATGCTGACTACGTTAAGAACATGATCACTGGTGCAGCTCAGATGGATGGTGCTATCCTTGTTGTTGCTGCTACAGATGGTGTTATGGCTCAGACAAAAGAGCATATCCTTCTTTCCCGTCAGGTAGGTGTTCCTTACATCGTTGTATTCATGAACAAATGTGATATGGTTGACGATGACGAGCTTCTTGAGCTGGTTGAGATGGAGATCCGTGAGCTTCTTTCCGAGTATGACTTCCCAGGAGATGATATCCCGGTAATCAGAGGATCTGCTCTTAAAGCTCTTGAGGATCCGAGCAGCGAGTGGGGCGATAAGATCATGGAGCTTATGGATGCAGTAGATAGCTACATTCCAGACCCACAGCGTGACACAGATAAACCATTCGTTATGCCTGTAGAGGACGTATTCTCCATCACAGGACGTGGAACAGTTGCTACTGGTAGAGTAGAGGCTGGTGTTCTTCACGTATCTGATGAGGTTGAGATCGTTGGTATCAAAGAAGAGACTCGTAAAGTTGTTGTAACTGGTATCGAGATGTTCCGTAAACTTCTTGATGAGGCTCAGGCTGGTGATAACATCGGTGCACTTCTTCGTGGTGTTCAGAGAAACGAGATCGAGCGTGGACAGGTTCTTGCTAAACCAGGAACAATCACATGCCATACAAAATTCACAGCTCAGGTTTACGTTCTGACTAAAGACGAGGGTGGCCGTCATACACCATTCTTCAACAACTATCGTCCACAGTTCTACTTCAGAACAACAGACGTTACAGGTGTTATCAACCTTCCAGAAGGAACAGAGATGTGCATGCCTGGAGATAACATCGAGATGACAATCGAACTGATCCACCCAATCGCTATGAGCCAGGGTCTTACTTTTGCTATCCGTGAAGGTGGACGTACTGTAGGATCAGGACGTGTTGCTACAATCATCGAGTAATACAATCTGAATATAGATTTGTTATCGTAAGATAACATTGTGTCCAAACGTAAGATACCCCGGAACCGCAAGGTTTCCGGGGTTTTTCTGTACTCTAAGAAAAGAATTATTCGTAAATTTATCAGGTTAGTAATAGTGAAACATTTATCAGCAAGATGAAATACAGATAAATTTATAATTGAAAAATAAGACCAGCGGTGCCAAAACGGTGCCAAAAAGAAACTCCTGCGAATGTTTGCTATTCACAGGAGTATTTTTTTACCAGCCTTTGATCTGTTTGATTTGTTCAGCACGTTCTGGATCACGATGATATTGTAATTTCAGACGGATAGTTTCCACAACTTCCTGTCTGGATTCATCATCAAGCTGATAGAACGATGTAAGCAGATTATCTACATCAGGCATACTGTTCTTACCGAAAAGGTACATCAGCGGATACATAGAATTTTTTAAGTAAGTCTTTACACGACTTGCGTCTAATGCTCCGTTCAAACCGTCTGGAAGTGTAGGATAAATCTCTTCTTCCTTAATTGTGCCAGAAAATGGACTGGCAGAACATATCTCATTCACATCAATTTGCAATTCATTCGCAAGTCTTAATGCAAAATCAAATCGAATATTGGAATCTTTTTGAATAATTGAATATAAGGTTGTAGCACTGATTCCGGTTGCCTTTGCAATTTTGCGGACATTTGTGCCTTTTTCATCAAGATATTTCTTTAAATTTTTACCGTCACCCATAGAATCCTCCTTTTTCATATATTAGAAAATTACGAAAAACATAAATCTATAAAATATCATAACACAGACGTGGAATAAAATAAAGAAAAAATAGTGTACGAAGTTCGTAAAAATGTGTTTACGAAATATTGACAACGATAGAAATACATGATATTATCAATTTACGAAAATCGTACAGATATAGAAATACAGTAAACGTATTCTATATCTGGAGAGGAAAGGAGGAGGCAATATGGCAAGTTACAATTATATGATGAGTGCTGATGAAGTGGCACAGGAATTAAACTGCTCAAAATCTCATGCCTATAAACTGGTGAAAGCTATGAATAAAGAATTATCTGCACAGGGATATATTACGATGGCTGGCAGAATACCAAAGGCGTTTTGGGCAAAAAAGATGTATGGCTATGAAATAGCAGGAAATTAGGGAGGATCAATATGGCTTACAGAGAAAAAGACACAAAAAAATGGACAGCCCAGTGGTTTGAGACAAATGTCATGGGTGAGAAGAAAAAACGCAGAAAGCGTGGATTTGAAACAAAGCGAGAAGCATTGGAGTTTGAACGAAGCAAAAAGTTGAGCAATGAGCGAAGTATGGATATGAAGCTGAGCGATTTTATTGAGATTTATTTTTCAGACAAACAAAATGATCTGAAAGATCGAACAATCAAAAATAAAAGATATATGATGCAACAGCATATCGTTCCATACTTCGGAAATCAGATGATGAGTGAAATCAAGGCTTCACAGATTATTCAGTGGCAGAATGAAATTCAGAAAAAAGGCTATTCAGATTCTTATCTGAGAATGATTCAGAATCAGTTGACCAGTCTGTTTACACATGCAGCTAAAATCTATGACTTGCCGGTTAATCCATGCAAGAAAGTGAAACGAATGGGAAATTCAGATTCAAGAAGTTTGAACTTCTGGACACTGGACGAGTACAAACAGTTTATACAGACAATGGAGCCGGGAACAAGATATTATCTTATGTTTGAGATGCTGTTCTGGACTGGATGCAGGATCGGGGAGCTGCTTGCGATTACAAAAGCTGATATCAATTTTGAAAAGAATCAGCTTAGTATCAATAAGACTTATTACCGGACAGGAATGCAGGATATTATCACAGAACCGAAAACAAAACAGTCCTTTCGGACAATCGAAATTCCGGAATTTCTGAAAGAGGAAATTAAGGAATTTGTAGATGGTCATTACGGAATGCCGGATACAGAAAGATTATTTCCGGTTGTTCAGGAAGCGGTACAGCATAAGATGAAACGGCAGATTGAGCTGGCAGGAGTGAAGAAAATTCGAGTGCATGATATCAGGCACAGCCATGTGGCTTATCTTATTGAGAAAGGTGTGGAACCGTTATTGATTCGGGACAGATTAGGTCATAAAGATATTCGTATCACATTGAACACTTATGGACATCTTTATCCAAATCAGCAGAGAAAGATTGCAAATCTTCTGGATAATGAAAATGGAAATGCTGTTACCGGATTGGGAGAAGAAAGAGATGAATGTTGAAAAGGCAAAAGAAAAAGCCTAGATAAATAATCTGAGCAAGTTCTCTGATAATCAGATTCACTGATATACCATCTTGGCAGATTCAGTATATCACGAATCGGGAAATACGACAATTCCCGAATATCTGTTCATCAGAGACTTGCCCGGAAGGGCAGGAGGAGATGATGGAATGAATATGAATGAAAAAAATAAAATTGAGAATTGTAGAATAGAACCAAAACTGAAACTGATCAATATGGATTCAGTAGAGGTGGAACAGGTAGAATGGCTGCTTTATCCGTTTATTCCTTATGGAAAAGTGACCATTATACAGGGAGATCCAGGAGAAGGCAAGACAACGATGGTACTTCAGATTATTGCAAAACTGACCAGAGGAGAGCCGATTCTTCCTGTTACTGATACAACGAAAACAAAAGAAAAACGAAGTGATGAAGTCGATAGTGAGAATGAAGATTTAGATGCTGAAGATAATATGCAGGAACAGTCTTCTGTGTCACCTGTAAATGTAATCTATCAGACAGCAGAAGATGGACTTGGAGATACTATCAAACCCAGATTACTTGCTGCAGGTGCAGATTGTTCAAAGGTGCTGGTGATTGATGACAGTGACCAGCCACTGACAATGGCAGATGTCAGATTGGAAGAAGCAATCGTGCAGACAAAAGCAAAAATGGTTGTTCTTGATCCGATACAGGGCTTTCTGGGAGCGGACGTAGATATGCACAGGGCAAATGAGATCAGACCACTGATGAAGCGTATCGCAGTGCTGTCAGAAAAATATCACTGTGCAGTCATTTTAATCGGTCATATGAACAAAAACAGCAACGGCAAATCTTCTTATCGAGGACTTGGCTCCATTGATTTTCAGGCTGCTGCAAGAAGTGTTTTGATTGTCGGGCGAGTGAAAGATGAACCGGAAGTAAGAGTGGTATGTCATACGAAGAGTTCTCTTGCACCGGAAGGAACGTCCATTGCATTCAGACTGGATAAGAATAATGGGTTTGAATGGATTGGAGAATATGATATCAGTGCCGATGAACTTCTTAATGGAGACGGAAGAGGACAGAAAAGTCGGAAAGCAAAAGAATTTCTCCTTGAGATACTGGCAAATGGAGGAATGACTCAGAAGAAAATTGCAGAAGAAGCAGAAGCCAGAGGAATCAAAAGTAAAACGCTATGGAACGCCAAACGGGAACTTGAAATTGATTCCGTAAAACGTGGAAAGCAATGGTATTGGATGTTGCCAGAATAAAAATGGAAGATGGCAAGATTACCATTTCTTAAGAAGAGGGAATCTTGCTACCTTGAAAGGAGAACAGATGCAAAATAAAAGTGTACAGATTCCATACGAGTTATTCTTTCAGCTCTTGCAATATTTTTTGATGGATAACTACGATGGTGAAGAAATAATCCGGTTGGGATTGGAGAAAAAACTGGATGCAATGGTGAATCGTGAAGTATACAGCAAATCCAAAACAGCACCAACGGAAGAAGAAAGAGAAAAGTTCCGGCAGGAATATCTGGACAGACGGGGAATACCGGAGAACTTTCGATGGTAAAGGTTCTTTCTGAACACTTTATTACAGGAGCGTGTCACGCACCTGTAGATAGCAGATAAGGAGAATGTTGGTAAGGTGTAGTCGGGAGTTGACTGGCGTAGAAGAGAATTTTCAAAAGGGAGCCCTGATTCAGGGCGCCCCTGCGGAAACGGTAGATGAAAGGAGATTGGCACAATGAGAGAAGGAAGATTAGGATATAACAGTTATAACAAAAGATATGGATTATTATCATCAGATCTATGGATTGATACAGGATTTCACTGTGGAGAATACCTGGAAGTGTTGCTTGATGATGAATGGGTTCAGACCAGAATGGAAATGAATCCTGCAAGAGAATGGTATCTTGTAGGGACACCGTATTGTGGTGATTTGGAATATATTCGGGCAAGGATACCGGAGTAAAGGTCTCTGTACCCCCGGAGGGCGCAAGGGTACTTTTGATGGACGGTACGGCTGTCGAAAGTGCTTTTGCGTTACTTTTGACAAAAGTAACAAAACCGCCGTATCCGGCGAATATTTCTTTTTATACTATAGCTGGCAAAGATACAAATTTATGTGCCATGTCTGGCACTGGTTTTAGAAAGCGGGGTGAGGAATATGACGATGAAACGAACAATCAGTGGTATGATCGGGACAGGGTCTCTGGCTCATAACAGACGAGATTTTATAGCAGAAAATGTTGATCCAGACAGAGTGCAATTAAATATTTGTTACCGGAATGAGAATCTGAAAGAAGTCTATAAAGAGCTGTTTGATGAAGCTGTAGAACGGTATAATGTCGGGAAAAGAAAAGATCGGCAGATTACAAATTATTATGAAAAGATTCGCCAAGGAAAACAGGAAAAGTTGTTCCATGAAGTGATTTTCCAGATTGGAAACCGAGAAGATATGGCTGTTGGAACAGAAGCAGGAGATCTGGCTGTAAACGTACTGGATGAGTATGTAAAAGATTTCCAGAAACGGAATCCGACACTTCGGGTATTTAGTTGCTATCTGCATCAGGATGAGGCTACTCCACATCTCCATATTGACTTTATTCCTTATGTGACGGACTGGAAAGGAAAAGGAATGGATACCAGAGTTTCACTGAAACAGGCATTAAAAAGTCTTGGATTTCAAGGTGGAAATAAGCATGATACGGAACTGAATCAGTGGATAAATCATGAAAAAGAAGTTCTGGCAGAGACTGCAAAGCAGTATGGAATTGAATGGGAACAGAAAGGTACTCATGAGGAACATCTGGATGTCTATAACTTCAAGAAAAAAGAACGGAAAAAGGAAGTACAGGAATTGGAGCAGGAGAAAGAGCATCTAACTGCTGAAAAAGAAGAATTAACAGCACAAATTGCAGAATCCAGAGCAGATATCCAGAATTTAAAAGACGATAAGGAACAGGCAATCAAGGCGAAGCAAGAAGCAGAACAAAAGGCAGGGAGCGCAGAAAAAGAACTAAAAAGCCTGGAAGATCGCAGAGAACAGCTACAACCGATTATGGATAGTGTGAGCAAAGAAATCAAAGAATATGGAACGGTTAAAATGTTACTGCCGGAGGCGGGCACGCTAGAACGGGCAGTAACCTATCGAGATAAAAAAATTAAACCACTGTTTCTTCAAATAAAGAATAAGGTTGCTGTAATGGCGGCTCAGGTTAAAGAACTCACGAAAGAGGTGGAAGGTTGGAAGAGAAAATATCAAAAGGTGAAACAAAAATATAATGCTATTCAGAGAGAACTGGATGATATACGTAAAGATAATCAGAAATTGTCAGAAGAAAAAGATATATTACAAGGTGTTTCTGATAGGTATGATCGTGTTGTGCGTGTTCTTGGAATAGAAACTGTAGATACAGCAGTACAGCAGGATATTCAAAACGAGAAAGTCCTGGAAGAAAAGCGACGGATGGAACAAATGCCGAAGGGAAATATTCATGAAAGATTGGCATGGGGAATGAAAAAAAGCGAGATGGAGAATCAGCAGCGTAAGAAAACTAAATCAAAAAACAGAGAAATGGAGAGATAAGATTATGGAAACACACATTTATGATGAAAAGAACGGATTAAGCTATACTTTGCATGGAGATTATTATTTGCCGGATTTGGTATTGAATGAAGAAGAACCGATATATGGGAAATATGGAATGCTGAGGAAACAGTTTCTGAAGGAACACAGATTAGCAAAATATCAATATTTGTTGTTGACTGGAAAGCTGACGGAACACCTGAATCAAATTGATCAGGAGAGCAGAGAGCAGGTGGAAATGCTTATGGAACAGATGGCAGAAAAACAGGGCGTAACTGAAGAATTAAAGGTACAGAATCGGACGAAGTGGGTTAGACTGATGAATAATATAAAAGCTAGTGCAGAAGAAATGGTGTTGAGAGAAATACTTTATATATAAGTATTGTTTGTAAAGGACTGAACAGGAAAAGCATAATACTATCCGGCTTATTAAGATTTATTTCACATCTCTTGATTTTTATTACGGTTACTGATATAGTTATTACAGTAACCGTAATAAGGAGGGAATGCCATGAGGGATAATGTGAAAAGTGGTGCACTCACAGAAGTGACATTCTATATTTTGCTTTCACTCTATTCACCTAAACACGGATATGCTGTCATGCAGTTCATTGAAGAAAAAACAGGTGGGCGGCTTTCATTGGGAGCAGGCACTTTATATGGTGCATTAAATTCAATGCTGGAAAAGGGATGGATTGAGCTTTTCGGAGATAGTGAAGGTAGAAAAAAAGAGTATCTTATCACTGTAAAAGGAAAGGAGATAGCTGAAAAAGAACTTATCAGACTTCGTGAACTTGTAGGTATTGCAAGCGGAATTGTAGGAGGTACACTATGAGCAAAAAGTGTTATCGTTTTTTTGGTGGGCTATTAACGGTACAGAAAAACTGGCTGAATAAGATGGCTGAAAAAGGTTATCGCCTTATTCGAACGGGAAAATTACTCTATGAATTTGAAAAATGTAAGCCAGGTCAAGTTCAATATTGCGTGGAGTTTATAGGACAAAAATCAAAAGCTAATGCTGAAGATTACCATGATTTCTTGGAAGAAATGGGATATTCCGTATTCTATAAAAATATCAATCTTAATTATTCTGTTGGTAAAGTTCGCTGGCGTCCGTGGGCTGAAATTGGCGGTCGTGTTGCAACAAACACTACAACATTTAACAGGGAATTGCTGATTGTAGAAAAAGAAAATGATGGAAAACCTTTTGACCTTCATACGTCCTATGAAGATAGGGCAAATTATTACAGTAATTTGCGAAATCCCTGGCTTTTATTAATGCTTATGTTCGCGGTATTTGCTACTGTAAATCGGTCTGTTATTTTAGGCATAGTTGCTGTGATTTTTCTAATCCCTGTCATTATATACCAGTTGCAAATTATGAAAAATAGGCATGAAGCGAAGATGAAGGAGTGGTGATTCAGGATAACAAGGTTGGTTTAGTTGATGCAATGTAATACACTGTCGTTTGAGGGTTAGTAGCCCGTTCTTAAACTTGTGGGCAGTTTGTTGCTGATGATATAAATATTAGAGAAAATTAATTGAAAGTTAAAAAAAGAAAGTAATAAGTAAACAAAGGCTCAATTGTAAACATGTATTGGGAACGCTATAATGGAAATAAGGACAGGAGGTGTGAACAATGCGTATTGGTGAGCAGATAAAAAACTATCGAAAAACTGCGGGATTAACACAAGAACAGGTGGCAAATTATCTGGGTGTTTCTACTCCAGCGGTAAATAAATGGGAAAAGGGAAATACATATCCCGATATCTCATTACTTCCAGCTTTGGCACGACTATTGAAAATTGATATGAATGAATTGTTTTCGTTTCATGAAGAATTGACAGAAAAAGAGATTGGACAATTTGTGAATGAACTTTCGGAAGTTTCATTGGACAGCTTTACAGAGGCTTTCGAGATGGCATCTCGTAAAATACAGGAGTATCCTCATTGCGACTTATTAATATATACGATCGCAACCGTTCTGAACGGATCTTTGACTTTGTCAGATCTTAATGACGAAGAACGAATGGAATATAATACAGCTATTATTGAGTGGCTGGAACGAACAGCAGATAGTCAGGATGAAAGAGTGAGAAATTCAAGCGTTTTTATACTTGCAACAAAATATGTCCAAATGGAGAAATATGAAGAAGCAAATGCCCTTTTGAAAAAAATTCCTGATACTGTAATTGATGCAACGATTATGAAAACAAGTGTATTAGCACATCAGGAAGGAACAGATACTGCTGCATTATTCTTAGAAGGGAAATTGCTACAGGCAGTTATCAATATCCAAAGCTACTTGTATAAGTTAATAGAAATGGAAGAAGAGACAGGAAATCATGATAAAGCAGAGAAAATTGCTGAGATTACAGATCACATGATATCATTGTTTGGACTATGGAATTATGGCAACACAGTTCCATATCTGCTGATTGCTGGATATCGAAAAGATGTAGAAAAATGTATCCAGTTAATTAAGCGATTATTAAGTGAATCACAGAAGCCTTGGAATATGACACAATCCCCTTTGTATTACAGGTATGAAGATACTGCACAGGGAAAAGCTTTTTCGGGACTTGGAAAAAATTTTGTTCGTGAATTGTATTCGGAAATTGAAAATAAGAAAGAGTATGAATTCTTGAGGGGGAATAAGAAACTCGAATCAATTTTTGAGGAACACTTGAAATAGGTTGTAAAAATGTATGGAAATAGATGTAGTTGAGAAAGAAGAAAATTTTTGACATTTCCACAGATGCGTGCTAATATGATTATAGAAAAAGAGTGCTACCGATAGACGGTTAGTCCACATACTTATTGATTACAAAAATAACCGTTCAGTTTGCAGGCTGGGGCGGTTATTTTTGTGGTTTATGATTATCTTTGCCTAATGTATATCCGATACTAAAGCAGGTTAAGCCGAAGCTCACTACTGCTATGAAGTCCACAATACTCATTGGCTTAGCCCTCCTTTCCACTGGATTCCTTTACAGGTTTCTATGTAATCAGAGGGTCACAGTCCCTCTGGAGAAGGACTAACCGCCTACCGTTATGGTAGCACCCATGTTCTGATTATAACAGTCTGAAACTGTCGGTGCAATATAAAATTGGCAGAGCAGAATCCAGCAACTGTAGAAGAAAATTTTTTGAGTATTTTCCGGTGCCAAAACGGTGCCAAGAAATCAGGCGAATAAAAATACATGGTGTAAATCAGCCGTTTTTCACTATATTTTGGAGAGAAAACCATAAAAAATATGAAATAAAACGGGATTAAAGTATCGTGAAGGTGGACGTACTGTAGGATCAGGACGTGTTGCTACAATCATCGAGTAATCACTGACTAATATATATTGAGTACCGCAAGGTACATGTGTCCAAACGTAAGATACCCCGGAACCGTAAGGTTTCCGGGGTTTTTCTGTTGAGTAAAAAGTTTAAAATAAGGCTGTAAAGAATAGCGAATAAATTAAAAACAGGCAGGTATGGGAAGAAAATGAAAATCTTCGCATATCTGCCTGTGATACTGTTATGATACTATTTCTGTTCGTTATTGGAAAATTTCTGTGTTAAAAGTTCATCTCGTTTACGGATTCGTGTCTCAAAATCCAGTTCTTCAATTTCTTTATGGGTGACAGGTTTGGAAGTGTAGTATTCCAACGTCTGCTTTTTCCACATATCAAACATATCTTTGCCTGTGAAATAAGATTCCAGGCTTTCTCTGTTCTCCTGCAGATCAGCAAGAAAATTACACATATCTGCGTTTAAAGAATGTTCAGGATCATTTCCATAAAAGCGAAGTCCGGCATACCATTGCTGTGTTTCTGTTTCTATATCACCGGGAAGTTTATTATTTATATCCAGTTCATACCGGAGTTCATTGGATTCATTCATCTGCAGTAAAACCCAAAGAATATCGCTGAGAGTAGAAATCTGTACTTTATTTTCAGATAATCCAAATAACCAGTCCAGTGAGACATGAAATTTCTGAGCAATAGTCAATAACACATCATTGGAGGGAGTAACCACACCATTTTCATAACTGGATAAAGTTGACTGACGTATACCAATAGCTGCGGAAAAGTTTTTTTGATTCATCTTCAGATCAGTTCGCAGCTCTTTTATTTTTTCTGAAATAGATGATTCCTGCATATTATCCACCTCCTTAAAAGCTATGATTAGTATATCACAAATGATAAAAATCAACAATATAGAAAAATATCATTCATGATGATAAAAATTATTGACAATGATTATTTAAAATGATATAGTATCAGTGAAAATGATAATTATAGACAAGGAGGAAATGATATGCAGAGACAGAACTATATGATTACAGCGGAAGAAGTTGCAGAGAGCATGGGGATTTCACTTGGATATGCTTACAAGCTGCTTCGCAAACTGAACAAAGAGCTTGCAGATCAGGGATATGTAACCGTTGCGGGCAAGATACCGAGGGCATTCTGGGAAAAGAAATTTTATGGATATTCCCAGATTGCAATGTAAGGGGGTGAGAAAGTATGGCAGCATACAAAGATGAAGAAAGAGGAACCTGGTATGTTTCATTTTATTATGAGGACTGGACAGGAGCCAAAAAGCGAAAAGTAAAAAGAGGATTCCGCACTAAGAAAGAAGCATTAAATTTTGAAGCGGAGTATAAAAGAACAGCGAAAGCAGACATGGATATGACAATGGGAGAGTTTGTAGAAGTCTACTTCCGAGACAAGTCTCAGTCATTGAAGGACAGGAGTATCAAGAACAAAAGAGATACGATGAATGCTCAACTGTTACCGTATTTTAAGGACAGACCGATGAACAGTATCACACCAGCAGAGATTATCCAGTGGCAGAATACGATTATTGAAAAAGGATATTCAGATGATTATCTGAAAACAATACAGAATCAGATGACGGCATTGTTTAATCATGCGAAGAATATCTACAATCTGGCAGATAATCCTTGTGACAAAGTAAAACGTATGGGAAAGACTTCAAAAAAGAAAATGAAGTTTTGGACAATTGAAGAATATCGGCAGTTTATGACCGGAATAGAACCGGGAAGCAAATATTATGTGCTGTTTGAATTATTATTCTGGACAGGAGCGAGAGAAGGCGAAGCACTCAGCATTACACCTGCTGACATTGATTTTGAAAAGAATCTACTTCATATCAATAAAACTTACTACCGTATGCATGGAGAGGACGTGATTACATCTCCCAAAACAGAAGAATCGAACCGTACGATTTCCATACCGGAATTTCTGAAAAAAGAGATTCAGGACTATATTAGCAGACTGTATGAGTTGCCCGAAGATGAACGGATTTTTCCAATGGTTCATGAAGCGGTACAGCATAAGTTAAAACAGGTGGTTCAAAAGACCGGAGTAAAAAAGATAAGAGTACACGACATTCGTCACAGTCATGCGGCATTTCTGATCAATAAGGGAGTGCAACCATTGATGATTAAAGAAAGGTTTGGACATACGGACATTCGCATTACATTGAATACTTATGGGCACTTATATCCAGATCAGCAGAAAGTGGTGGCAGATATGCTGGATGATGAAAATATAAAAAGCTCCGGAAGTACGAACAACCGGAGCAATGTGACAAATGGGGACGAATCCACAAATGTCAACCCTAGACAAGTTGATTATATCAGGGATTCTTCCAGAGAACAACAGATAATTGGCGAGAATAGTTTGAAAAATGGAGGAATTTATGGAACAGAGAAATGAGAATAAAACAGAATTGAAAATGATAAAGATGTCAGATGTCCAGTCCCAGACAGTGGACTGGCTCTGGTATCCATTTATCCCTTATGGGAAATTAACGATCATTCAGGGTGATCCGGGCGATGGAAAAACTACGCTGATATTAAATATTGCAGCGAGATTGTCTAAAGGAGAAGGTCTGGATAACGATATGAAAGTAACAGAACCAGTAAAGATTATTTATCAGACAGCGGAAGATGGGCTGGCAGATACGGTAAAACCCAGACTGGAGCTGGCAGAAGCGGTCTGTGAAAGAATCATGGTTATAGATGAAACAGAAAAATCACTTTCCATGATAGATGAGAGACTGGAAACTGCTATCAAACGGACTGGTGCGAGAGTGCTTATTTTAGATCCGATTCAGGCATACCTTGGAGGAACAATGGATATGAACCGGGCAAATGAAGCAAGGGATATGACAAAAAGATTGAGCTTGCTGGCAGAAAAGTATAAATGTGCAATTTTATTAATCGGACATATGAATAAAGCTGGTGGAAATAAAGCTGCATATAGAGGAATGGGTTCGATTGACTTTTTTGCAGTAGCCAGAAGCGTATTACTGGTAGGAAGAATAGAGGGAGAACCGGACTTAAGAGCAGTGGTTCAGATTAAAAATAATCTGGCTGCATTTGGACATTCCAAAGCATTTCGCCTGACAGAAACCGGATTTGAGTGGATAGGTGACTATGAAATCACAGCAGATGAGGTGCTTGGTGGAATTGCTCCAAAGGTAAATAAACTGGAACAGGCAAAAAAGATGCTGAGGGAACTGGCAGAAACATCAACTTCTGTGCAAAGCAGTGAAATCTTTGATATGGCAGAAGATTTGAATATTTCTAAAAGAACACTGGAAAATGCAAAAAAGGAACTTGGAATTAAGGCAAGACGAATCGGTAATTCCTGGTATTGGGATTTAAATAAAGTTAAGCCGGAATAAATTAAGGGTGCAACATTGCAGAGTATATAGAAAATGCGGAATTAAAATGCAAGGTTGCAATCTGTAAAGACATTGCAGTGTTGCGTCCTTACATAAATTGTAAGAAGGTGAGAACTTGAAAAACGTTATGATTCCAGAGGAGTTATTTGGAAAGATTATAAAATATCATTTACTGGATCAGGAACAGGAAGCAGATGATATAAGAAAAGGTCTGGAAAAAAAGCTGGATGCAATGGTAAATCGTGAGGCATACAGTAAATTCAAAACTGCGCCAACAGAAGAGGAACGGGAAAAGTTCCGGCAGGAGTATCTGGACAGAAAAGGAATGCAAGAGAGCTTTCGATGGTAACAGTTCGTGTTGATTACCTTTTTACAGGAGCGTGTCACGCCCCTGTGAGAAGTAAACAAGAAGAAAGTTGGTAAGGCGCATACGGAAAGCTGAGGCTGGACGGTGAGGTTGCTGTAAATTTGATAGTTGTGAAGAAGGGAGAACGATTCGATGAAGCAGGGAAGATTAGGATATAACAGTAGCAATGACAGATATGGGTTATTAGCCTCGGACTTATGGATTGATACGGGATTTCACTGTGGAGAAGGTCTTGAGGTGCTGGTCGATGATAAGTGGGTAAGGACAAGAATGGAGATGAATCCAGCAAGAGAATGGTATCTGGTTGGAACGCCATACTGTGGAGATCTGGAATATGTGCAGGCAAGAATACCGGAATAATTTAGTCGAGAGAGTAACGAAAGAGATAAAATAGCCCCCGGCAGGGCGCAAGGGTACTTTTGATGGACGGAACGGCTGTCGAAAGTGCTTTTGCGTTACTTTTGACAAAAGTAACAAAACCGCCGTATCCGGCGAAGATTTCTTTTTATACTATAGGCTGGTAAAGATACAAATTTATGTGCCATGTCTGGCACTGGTTTTAGAAAGTGGGGTGACGAACATGACGCTGAAACGAACAATTAGTGGTATGATCGGGACAGGTTCTCTGGCTCATAACAGAAGGGAATTTATAGCAGAAAATGTTGATTCAGACAGAGTGCAACTAAATATTTGCTATCAGAATGAGAATTTAAAAGAAGTTTATAAAGAACTGTTTGATGAAGCTGTAGAACGATATAATATCGGGAAAAGAAAAGATAGACAGATTACAAATTACTATGAAAAAATCCGGCAGGGAAAACAAGAGAAGTTGTTCCACGAAGTAATTTTTCAAATTGGAAATCGAGAAGATATGGCTGTCGGAACAGCAGAAGGAGATCTGGCTGTAAAAATACTGGATGAATATGTAAAGGACTTCCAGAAGCGGAATGCAACGTTACGGGTATTTGGGTGTTATCTACATCAGGATGAGTCTACTCCACATTTACATATTGATTTTATTCCTTATGTGACTGATTGGAAAGGAAAAGGAATGGACACCAGAGTTTCGTTGAAACAGGCATTAAAAAGTCTTGGATTTCAAGGTGGAAATAAGCATGATACAGAGTTGAACCAGTGGATGAACCATGAAAAAAAGGTCCTGGCAGAGATTGCAAAACAGCATGGCATTGAATGGGAACAGAAAGGTACTCATGAGGAACATTTGGATGTTTATAACTTCAAGAAGAAAGAGCGAAAAAAGGAAGTACAGGAGCTGGAGCAGGAGAAAGAGTATCTAACTGCAGAAAACGAAGAACTGACAGCACAAATTGCGGAATTCAGAGCAGATATCCAGATTTTAAAAGACGATAAGGAACAGGCAAACAGGGAGAAACAAGAAGCAGAACAAAGGGCAGAGGACGCAGAAAAAGAAGTAAAAAGTCTGGAAGAGCGTCGAGATGTGCTGCAGCCGATTATGGATAATGCCAGTAAAGAAATAAAAGAATATGGAATGATTAAGACGTTTTTACCGGAGGCAGGAACATTTGAACGTGCAGTACCTTACAGAGAAAATAAAATCAAGCCATTGTTTATCAAGATGAAGAATCAGATTGCTGCATTAGCTGGAAAGGTTGTAGAACTTAACAAAACGATAGAAAGCTGGAAAAACAAATATCAAAAATCTACGGAGAAATGTGATGATATCCAAACGCAGTTAGATGATGTGCGTAAAGAAAATGGAAAATTATCAAATGATAATCAACGTTTACAAGAGATTTCGGACAGATATGACAGAGTGGTGCGTATTCTGGGAATGGAAACTGTAGAGGATGTGGTGCAGCAGGACATTAAAGAACAAAGGGCACTGGAAGAAAAACGGCGAATGGAGCAAATGCCAAAGGGAAGCGTTCTGAAACAGTTGGAATGGGCAACTCAAAAGAGCCAGATTGAAAACCAACAACGTAAGAAAAATAAAACAAAATACAAAGGATTGGAGATTTAGACTATGAAAAAACAGATTTATGATGAGAAAAATGGAATGAGCTATACGTTGCATGGAGATTACTATTTGCCGGATCTGGTTTTAAGAGAAGAAGAACCGACATATGGAAAATATGGAATGTTACGAAAACAGTTCTTAAAAGAACACAGATCAGCAAGATATCAATACATGTTATTGACCGGAAAATTGAATGAACATCTGAATCAGATCGATCAGGAAGTCAGAGAACAGGTGGAAACGCTTATGGAACAGATGATAGAAAAACAGGGTGTAACTGAAGAATTAAAGGCACAGGATCAGATGAAGTGGGTTAGGTTAATGAATAATATAAAAGCCAGTGCAGAAGAGATTATATTGAAAAACATGGTATATGTGTGAGATCGTTCTTTTACACTTTTGTATATATTAGAATAGCACTTTAGAAAGCACTATGGTAAAATAAAGTGAAGGTAAATCGTTAAGGAAAGAATCGAAGGTGGTGCAAACGAAAAAGCAGTATTGAGACTTTTCATTAACTGCCCTTTCGTT
>NZ_JADPEX010000036.1:0-42031 GCF_015668065.1 Ruminococcus sp. 1001713B170207_170306_F1
CATACAAAATACTAACCGGGGGTCAAATGGGGGTCAAACTACTATTTCAGGTGCTTCAAACCCGCATAAATTAAGGGATTCAGCGCAAACCATGAAACTGTCGCCCATGATGCAGGAATACTGCAAAACAAAAGAAGAATACAAAGACTGCATCTTATTTTATCGTCTCGGGGATTTCTACGAGATGTTTTTTGATGATGCACTTCTGGTATCCAAGGAGCTGGAACTGACGCTCACCGGTAAAGACTGCGGTCTGGAAGAACGTGCTCCTATGTGTGGAATTCCCTTTCATGCAGCTGATACCTATATTAACCGTCTTATTGAACGGGGACATAAAGTTGCAATCTGCGAACAGGTAGAGGATCCGAAAAAAGCAAAAGGACTTGTAAAGCGTGCTGTTATCCGTGTGGTTACTCCCGGAACTACTTTAGATGCAACTTCTTTGGATGAGTCAAAGAACAATTATCTGATGTCAATTGTCTCCATAGCAGACCGCTTTGGTTGTGCAATAGCGGATATTACCACAGGTGACTGTTTCCTTACAGAAGTACCAAATAGCCAGAAACTGGTTGATGAGATCAACAAATTCAGTCCGGCTGAAATCATATGTAATGATTCCTTTTTTATGAGTGGGGTTGACACAGACGATTTGAAAGAACGTCTTGGAATTTGTATTTTTTCCCTGGATGCCTGGTATTTCGATGATGATACCTGCAGAAAAGAATTAAGGGAACATTTTCACGTAACCAATCTGGAAGGCCTTGGAATCAGCGATTATGACAGTGGAATTATAGCTGCCGGAGCGCTGTTTTTGTATCTTAAGGAAACGCAGAAGACTGCACTTTCTCAGATGACTACCATCCGTCCTTATACGGCAGAGCGTTATATGCTGATTGACAGCTCCAGCCGACGAAATCTGGAGTTGGTGGAGACCCTCCGTGAAAAGCAGAAAAGAGGTTCTCTTCTCTGGGTACTGGATAAGACTAAAACAGCCATGGGTGCCCGTACTCTTCGCTCCTTTGTGGAACAGCCACTGATCGATGCAGAAGAGATCAATCGCAGACTGGAAGCTCTTGAAGAGCTGAATGAGAAACCGATGCTCCGCGATGAGATCCGGGAATATCTCAATCCAGTGTATGACTTGGAGCGTCTGGTCAGCCGCATCAGCTTTAAGTCTGCAAATCCAAGAGATATGGTAGCATTTGCGTCCTCTCTGGAAATGATTCCTTATATTAAACAGGTTCTCAAGGACTTTCAGGCACCGATTCTGAAAGAAATCTACGAGGACATGGACAGTCTTGAAGATATTACAGATCTGATCAAGCACGCCATTGTAGATGAACCGCCCCTTGCCCAGAAGGATGGAGGCATTATTCGTGAAGGCTTTAACGAAGATGTGGATAAATTCCGCAGTGCCCGCACAGATGGAAAAAAATGGCTTACAGAGCTGGAAACAAAGGAACGTGAACGTACCGGAATCAAATCCCTGAAGATCAAATATAACCGTGTATTCGGCTATGCCCTTGAGGTAACCAATACGTTTAAAGAACTGGTGCCGGAGAACTACATCCGTAAACAGACTCTTGCAAATGCAGAACGTTATATTACCGAGGAGTTGAAAAACCTTGAAAATATGATTCTTGGCGCTGAAGATAAACTTTATGCCTTGGAATACGAGCTTTTTTCCAATGTCCGTGATAAAGTTGGCCAGGAAGTGATAAGAATCCAGCGTACAGCCAAGGCAATTGCAGGTCTGGATGTGTTTGCATCCCTTGCACTTGTTGCTGAGCGCAATCATTATATACGCCCGAAGGTAAATGAAGGCGGAATTATAGATATCAAAGGTGGCCGTCATCCGGTTGTAGAGCAGATGATCGATAATGATATGTTCATTGCCAACGATACATACCTTGACAATACTAAAAAAAGAATTTCCATTATTACAGGCCCCAACATGGCAGGTAAATCCACATACATGCGCCAGACTGCGTTAATCGTACTTATGGCGCAGATCGGAAGCTTTGTTCCGGCAGATAAGGCTGTGGTTGGAATTGTAGACAGAATCTTTACTCGTGTAGGTGCATCAGATGACCTTGCCAGCGGACAGAGTACTTTCATGGTGGAAATGACTGAGGTGGCCAATATCCTTAGAAATGCCACTGCCAAGAGCCTTCTGATCCTGGATGAGATCGGCCGTGGAACCAGTACTTTTGATGGTCTTGCCATTGCCTGGGCAGTGATTGAACATATCAGTAATACAAAGCTTTGTGGAGCCAAGACATTATTTGCCACACATTATCATGAACTGACTGAACTGGAAGGAAAACTATCTGGCGTTACCAACTACTGCATTGCAGTTAAGGAAAAAGGTGACGATATTGTTTTTCTCCGCAAGATTGTAAAAGGCGGCGCAGATAAGAGCTATGGAATTCAGGTCGCCAAGCTGGCAGGTGTTCCGGATTCTGTTATTAACCGTGCAAAAGAGCTGGTTGAGGAATTAAGCGATGCAGACATTACTGCTGCTGTAAAAGATCTGGCTTCACCGAAGAAGAAGCCGAAGGTAGAAATGGATATGGCGCAGATGTCATTATTTGACACTGTACAGGACAATGACATTATTGAAGAATTAAAAGGCATTGAC
Organism: Ruminococcus sp. 1001713B170207_170306_F1; assembly: GCF_015668065.1. Lineage (NCBI taxonomy): Bacteria > Bacillati > Bacillota > Clostridia > Eubacteriales > Oscillospiraceae > Ruminococcus > Ruminococcus sp. 1001713B170207_170306_F1. Next base: position 2,642 of record NZ_JADPEX010000036.1, read on the forward strand.
ATTGGAAATCTGACTCCCATGGAAGCCTTAAATACGTTATACAATCTTCAGAATAAGATAAAGAACAGATGGTAACTGACTGTTGACTTTCATATATGGTGTTGTCACCGCAGGCGACATGTCCGTATTGTGAACCGAAGCGGTCAACCTGCTTTTATATGGAGAGAAAAACTTGAGAAAAATAGCAGTTTTAGATAAACATACCATTGATAAAATTGCAGCAGGAGAAGTGGTGGAACGCCCTTCTTCTGTTGTGAAGGAGCTTGTAGAGAATGCAATTGACGCAGGTGCTACAGCTGTAACTGTGGAAATCACAGACGGAGGAAAGAAGCTGATCCGTATTACAGATAACGGTGGCGGAATCGAAGCGTCTCAGGTACCAACAGCATTCTTAAGTCATGCTACCAGCAAAATTGAAAAAGTAGAAGATCTGGAAAACATAGCCTCACTGGGATTTCGTGGTGAGGCTTTATCCAGTATTGCCGCAGTTTCCCAGGTGGAGCTGATCACAAAAACTCCTTCTGCTATCAGCGGCGTGCGTTACGTGATCGAAGGTGGCGTAGAACAAAGCCTTGAGGAAATGGGAGCTCCAGATGGAACTACTTTCCTGGTTCGGAATCTCTTTTACAACACACCGGCCCGGAGCAAGTTCCTGAAATCTGATTCTTCAGAAGCAAATTATATTGGAACTATGATGGAACAGCTTGCTCTTTCCCATCCGGAGATTTCTTTTAAATATATTCAGAACAAACAGGTGAAACTGCATACTTCCGGCAATTATAATGTGAAGGATGTTATTTATAATGTATATGGCCGGGATATGGCGAAAGCACTTCTGGAAGTCTCCTACGAAAATGATTTTATGAAAATTGAGGGATACGCCGGCAAACCGGAGGTTTCCAGAGGAAACCGAAGCTTTGAGAACTACTATGTAAATGGCAGATTTGTGAAAAACAATATTATTACGAAGGCCATTGAGGATGCATATAAGGGCTTTGTCATGCAGCATAAATTTCCTTTTGTGTCATTGCAGATCCAGATGACAGGAAATGATCTGGATGTAAATGTTCATCCCCGGAAACTGGAGGTTCGTTTTGCAAGAGGGGCGGAGGTGTATGATGCCATTTACGAGGCTGTTCACAATGCGCTTCTTCACAGAGAACTGATACCGGTTGTTCCAGTGGGAAAAGAGGAGCGGGAATCAAAGGTGGCAGCAGTAAGCCGCGGAGCAGTTCCGGAGCCATTTGAGAAAAGTCGCAGGACGGAACTTCATTGTGAAGGTGCTGCTGAAAAAGCTGGTCGAAGCAGCGCAGGGAATAATGAAAGCTGCTATTCACAGGCTGCTGAAAAAACAGTTCTAACTGGAAAAACAGCTCTAACTGAAAAAACAGCTCCAACTGGAAAAATAAATTCATCTGGAAGCCTTGTAAACAGCTCTGGCTGTCAGGCCAGCAGTGTTCTTCGTGAGCAGGCAATTTATCAGGCGAAGCCATTCAGCAAGGAAGAGGAAGCTCTTTTTTCAGGAACTTTAAAAGAGGCTGCGGAGGCAGATAAAAGAGCGGATAAAAAAGCAGAAGAAAAAGCGTATAAAAGTTTAGATGAAAAAGCGGCAGAAGATAACATATCGGTTGAAAGAATGAATGAAGCCGATAATCAGGCAGAGACTGCTGTATCCGTAAACTATGAGATACCAGATAAATCTGAGCCTGGACAGAGTGATCCAGGTACAGAATATCCATCCGTTGGGGGAAAGCAGCTTGAGCTTTTTCAGGAGAAACTTCTGGCACCAGAATCCCGAAGCCGCCATAAGCTGATTGGCCAGTTGTTTGACACCTACTGGCTGGTGGAATTTGAAAACCAGTTTTACATTATCGACCAGCATGCAGCTCACGAAAAGGTAAATTATGAGCGCTTTGTAAAACGTTTTAAAGAACAGTCCATTGAATCGCAATATCTGAATCCTCCGCTTGTGGTGACCTTGAACATGGATGAACAGGCGAAATTAAAAGCCAACGAAGAATATTTCAGGAAATACGGTTTTGAGATTGAACCCTTTGGTGGAAGGGAATACTGTATCAGTGCAGTTCCGACAAATTTGTACGGATTCCATGAAGAAGAACTCTTTCTGGAAATGCTTGACAATCTGGGAGGAGAAGGTGCAAAGGATGCTTTTGACCTTTTCACAGCAAGACTTGCCACAATGGCATGCAAATCTGCTGTCAAAGGAAATCATCAGATGTCTGCTCTGGAGGCAGATAAGCTGATCGACGAGCTTCTTACTCTGGACAATCCATATAATTGTCCTCATGGCCGTCCCACTATCATTGCGATGACAAAGACAGAAATTGAAAAGAAATTTAAGCGAATTGTATAAACAGGAGAGATTATGAAAAAACCTCTTATTGTCCTTACCGGTCCTACTGCAGTTGGAAAAACCAGGCTGTCTATTTCTCTGGCAAAAGCCATTGGCGGCGAGATCATATCTGCAGATTCCATGCAGGTTTATAAATATATGGATATTGGCTCTGCGAAGATCATGCCAGAAGAAATGCAGGGAGTTCCCCATTACCTGGTGGATGAGCTGACGCCAGAGGATGAATTTCACATTGTGCGTTTTCAACAGATGGCAAAGGATGCCATGGAAAAGATTTACACCAGGGGACATATTCCCATTCTGGTGGGGGGAACCGGCTTTTATATTCAGGCGGTGACCAGAGATATTGATTTTACCCAGGCTGAGCAGGACGATGGATACCGGGCCAATCTGGAGGCGATTGTCCAGGAAAAAGGTCCTGCATATCTTCATCAGATGCTGGCAGAGGTGGATCCCAAAAGCGCCGAAGTGATCCACGAAAACAACACGAAGCGTGTAATCCGCGCACTGGAATTTTATCATCAGAACCATAGCCCTATTTCCGCACACAATGAGGAGCAGCAGGAACGAACCAGCCCCTATAATCTGGCATACTTTGTGCTGAATGCACCACGGGAGCTTTTATATAAACGCATTGATAAGCGGGTGGATGAAATGATGACCAGCGGTCTTGTGGCAGAAGTCCAGAAGCTGAAGGACATGGGCTATCACAGAGGTATGGTTTCCATGCAGGGTCTTGGATATAAAGAAATCCTGGCCTATCTGGATGGAGAAATGCCGCTGGAAGAGGCTGTGCGGATCTTGAAGCGCGATACCCGGCACTTTGCCAAACGCCAGCTCACCTGGTTCCGCAGAGAGCCGGAAACAGTGTGGGTGAATAAAGATGAGTTCGGGTATAACGAGGATAAAATGCTGGAGTATATGCAGAGCGTTTGCCATGAAAAAGGAATAACTGGAGAGTAGTTATTTCAATAATCAGATTTTCCACAGGGGGGAATCGCCCGCTTTGAAAACAAAAAAATGGAGGAATACCGTCAGACAGACGGAAAATTTATTATGAAAGAATTATACGAGCAGCTGGGAATTTCTTCCCAGGTTTACGATTTTTGCCATGAAATAGAAAAATCCTTAAAGGAGCGTTTTGAACAGTTTGACAAAACTGCAGAATATAACCAGATGAAAGTTCTTCTGGCTATGCAGAAAAACCGCGTCAGCGAGGAGTGCTTCGGCTCTTCTTCCGGTTACGGCTACAACGATTACGGCCGTGATACTCTGGAAAAGGTTTATGCGGATACATTCCACACAGAAGCATGTCTGGTGCGTCCGCAGATTGCGTGTGGAACACATGCCCTGGCCATTGCTCTTTTTGGAAACCTGCGTCCAGGCGATGAAATGCTGGCACCAGCCGGAAAGCCATATGATACTCTTGAAGAGGTGATCGGTATCCGTCCATCCAAGGGCTCCCTGGCAGAATACGGAGTAACTTATCGTCAGGTGGATCTTCTTGAGGATGGAACTTTCGATTATGAAAATATCCGCAAAGCAATCAATGAGAAGACAAAACTGGTTGAGATTCAGCGCTCCAAAGGCTATATGACACGCCCCTCTTTTTCAGTAAAGCAGATTGGTGAGCTGATTGCATTTGTAAAGAGCATTAAGCCTGATGTGATCTGTATGGTAGACAATTGCTACGGCGAATTTGTTGACACGATTGAGCCCAGTGATGTTGGTGCAGATATGGTGGTTGGTTCCCTGATCAAAAACCCGGGCGGCGGACTTGCTCCAATTGGCGGTTACATTGCGGGAACCAAAGAGTGCGTGGAAAATGCTTCTTACCGTATGACCTGTCCGGGACTTGGTGCTGAGGTGGGAGCTTCACTTGGCGTAAACCGTTCCTTCTATCAGGGATTTTTCCTTGCACCGATGGTGACAAAGGGTGCGTTAAAGGGCGCTGTTTTTGCAGCCAATATTTATGAAAAGCTTGGATTTGACGTGGTTCCAAATTCCACAGAGCCAAGGCAGGATATTATTCAGGCAGTGACTTTAAAAAGTCCGGAGCGTCTGATCGCATTCTGTAAGGGAATTCAGGCTGCTGCCCCGGTTGACAGTTATGTTGATCCGGAGCCATGGGATATGCCAGGTTATGACAGTCAGGTCATTATGGCGGCTGGCGCATTTGTACAGGGCTCTTCTATTGAGCTTTCCGCAGATGGACCTGTGAAAGAGCCGTATGCCGTATATTTCCAGGGAGGACTTACCTGGGAGCATGCAAAATTAGGTGTTATGATGTCCTTGCAGAAACTTGTGGAGCAGGATTTGGTAAAATTACCGTGAAATCATGAAAAACATGAATTTTCGTGCAATGCCAGGCGTGTAACAGGGAGGCGCTGAACCGTTACCATAAGTTCTTTAAAACAGATGTAAAAAACGGGAGTTTATATGGAGAAAAAACGTGTTATCGTTACAGGCGGCGGGGCGTCCGGGCTGATGGCGGCCATTGCAGCTGCAGAAAACGGGGCCGCTGTAACCATATTGGAACAAAATGAAAAACCAGGCAAAAAGATCTGCGCTACAGGAAACGGCAAATGTAATTTTACCAATATCCAGGTGCCGTCTGATGCATATCGAAGCGAAAATCCAGGCTTTGAACAGGCAGTTCTGAATCAGTTTCCGGTAGAAGACACGGTGAAATTTTTTACCCGGCTTGGAATTTATCCTGTGAATAAAAACGGCGGCTATCTCTATCCGCATAGCGGACAGGCAGCAAGCGTTGCTGAGGTATTGTGTATGGAAGCACGGAATCTTGGGGTAAAGATCAAGACCAACCAAAAAGTACAACGTGTTTTTAAGGAACAGGATATCTGGAAGGTTCAGGTAGAAGGCTGGATATACGAGGGTGAAGCAGTTATTCTTTCCAATGGTTCCAAAGCTTCTGCAATTTCCGGTTCCGATGGCAGCGGTTATGAGCTTGCCGCAGCACTGGGACACAGGCTCATAGAGCCTCTCCCGGCTTTAACTGCCCTGAAATGCAAGAATACAGGCTTTTCCGGCTGGGCAGGTGTCCGCACAGAAGGCAGAATTACGCTGCTTGTGGATGGGAAAAAAGTCACAGAGGAAACAGGAGAACTACAGCTTACTGATTATGGCGTATCTGGAATTCCGGTGTTTCAGGTCAGCCGATACGGAATCCGTGCACTGAAACAGGGAAAAAATGTGACTCTGATTTTAAATTTTCTGCCAGAATTTTCCCGGGAACAGTTGAAAGCTTTTCTGAAAATACGAAAGGAAAACTGCCCCTATAAAGGAAAAAAAGACTTTTTGACCGGACTTTTCCCGGATAAGCTTGCAAAAGTGCTTTTGTTAGCAAATGATCTGGAAGAAGCAATCAGCAGCTATCCGCTTAAAGTGACTGGTTATCAGTCTTTTGAACAGGCACAGGTGTGCTCAGGCGGCGTTGATACTACACAGGTTAACGCCCAAACCTTGGAATCCACACGAAATTCAGGCTTATATTTCGCAGGAGAACTATTGGACATTGATGGGAAATGTGGCGGTTACAATCTGCAGTGGGCCTGGTCCAGCGGTTATGTTGCAGGAGTGAATGCCAGCAAAATGTCAGAGCGTGTTTGAAAAAGGAGAATAACATGATTCGAATTACCCAGCTGAAACTTTCAATTAATCATACCCCGGAAGAGTTAAGCCAAAAGATCCGTAAGGAGCTTCGTCTGAAAAATGAAGGCTTCACTTACGAAATAGTGAAGCAGTCACTGGATTGCCGTCATAAAGAGGATAAAAAATTTGTTTATACGGTAGATGTGTTTTTGCAGGATAAAAACCAGGAAAGCAAGATCTTTCGAAGAGTTCACAATAATAACATTATGTTAACTCAGAAAAAAGAATATACATTTCCATCTCCTGGTGAAGAGAAACTGAAATATCCGCCGGTCATTGTAGGAAGCGGACCTGCCGGAATTTTTTGTGCCTGGTATCTGGCGAAGGCAGGTTACCGCCCCCTGGTTCTGGAACGGGGAGAGGAAGCGCATGTCCGTCAGAAGACTGTCGAGAATTTCTGGAAAAATGGCGTACTGGATCCGGATTCCAATGTGCAGTTTGGTGAAGGGGGTGCTGGTACTTTTTCCGACGGAAAACTAAATACTCTGGTAAAAGATCCTTCAGGAAGAAATCATGAAGTACTGAAGCGTTTCGTGCAGGCGGGTGCACCGTCGGAAATTATCTATCAGCAGAAACCACATCTTGGTACAGACGTGCTGGTTGGCGTGGTGGAGACTCTTCGCCATGAAATTGAGGAAATGGGCGGCAAATTCCAGTTTCGTTCCAAAGTGACAGATCTTTTTTTTGAAAACAGTCAGTTAAAAGAAATTGAGATAAATGGGGAAAAAAGGATTCCGGCCCAGGTATGTGTGCTGGCAGTTGGACACAGCGCAAGAGATTCCTTTTTCATGTTTGAGAAAAAAGGAATCTATATGGAACCAAAATCTTTTGCAGTAGGTGTACGTATGGAACATCCACAGTCCATGATCAATCTGGCTCTTTATGGGGAAGAGGAAAACGAGAAACTTGGAGCTGCTGCTTATAAAGTTACCCACACATGTGAAAATGGCCGTGGTGTTTATTCCTTTTGTATGTGTCCGGGCGGTTATGTAGTAAACGCTTCTTCAGAACCGGAGATGCTTGCTGTAAATGGTATGAGCTATCAGGCCAGGGACAGCCGCAATGCAAACAGTGCGCTGATCGTATCGGTAACTCCGGCTGATTTTCCGGAAGAGGGGCCTCTGGGCGGCGTGGCATTCCAGCGCAATCTGGAGCGCGCAGCGTGGAAAGCTGGAAATGGTAATGTTCCGGTACAGTTGTTTGAAGATTATCAGAAACATAAGCCGAGTACAAGGCTTAAAGATGTAGAACCTTGCATCAAGGGAGCCTGTGTTCCAGGGGATGTGCGCAGTATTTTTCCAAAAGAGATCGGTGATTCCATAGAAGAGGGTGTTCTTGCCTTTGGAAAAAAAATCAAAGGCTTTGACCGTCCTGATGCAGTGTTGTCCGGCGTGGAAAGCAGAACATCATCTCCGGTGCGTATTGTCCGTGATAAGGATTCCCTGGAAGCAAACTATGGGGGGATTTACCCCTGTGGGGAAGGGGCTGGATATGCAGGCGGGATTACTTCTGCAGCTATGGATGGTATAAAAGTAGCGGAAGCTGTTTCTAAAAAGTTCAGAAATTTTTAGGAGAGAGTGTACATCTCTCCTTTTTTATGCTAAAATGAGTCTGCATTGTGAAACACAGTGCGGGGGAAAATGTCTTTGTGTCTCGGGGAATAAGAAGTATCTGCTTATTATGGCATGAAGAACAGTCCCATTACTGTTCATTGGCAAAGCTGTGCGAAGTAAGTTTTAGGTATGGCGTGAGCAGTATCCTGTCAGTCCTGGAGAACTGCAGGTGAAAGATATGAATGAAATGAAACAGACCATCAGAGAACTGCCGGAGTCGTCACGTCCTTATGAGAAATGTCTGCAGTGGGGACCATCCGTGCTCAGCGACAGCGAGCTTCTGGCAGTGATCCTGAGAAGCGGTGTACAAGGCTGCAATTCTCTTGTACTCGCCAATCAAATCTTAAGTCTTACGAAAGATACCTCCTATCCGGGACTTCTGGGACTTTTACATATGTCCATTCCGGATCTGATGAAGGTGAACGGAATCGGGAAAGTCAAGGCCGTCCAGCTGAAATGTATCGGGGAGCTTTCCAAGCGGATGGCGTCTGCTGTTGCCAGACCAAGACTTTCTTTTAACGAACCCATCACGATAGCAAAATACTATATGGAACGTCTCCGGCACGAAGAGCAGGAAATATTGATCGTTATGCTGCTGGATGGAAAAAACCATTTTCTTGGTGAGCAGATGCTTTCCCGGGGAACCGTGAATTCAACTCTGATCACTCCAAGGGAGGTTTTTATGGAAGCATTGAAGTTTCACGCTGTAAGTGTGATCCTGGTTCATAACCATCCAAGCGGAGATCCTACGCCCAGTGAATGTGATAAGAAAATTACAGAGCGTATTTACCGGTCTGGGGAGATTCTTGGGGTGAAGCTTCTGGATCACGTTGTGATCGGTGACCAGAGATACATTAGCTTTAAAGAACAGGGAATGATGCCGGAGGAATGATCCGCCGGAAGTGCTGACGCCGTCTGTAAACCAGTGGCGGGTATTTGTTTTTGCAGGGCATAGTAATGATGAAGGGACAGATATATGCTGTTTGAAAAAACATATGGAATAGACCTTGGAAGCAGTTCCGTCAAGGTCTATTCCATGATTCGAAATAAAAGCTACATTGAGAAGAACATGATTGCGGCCAAGGGCCGCAAAATCATAGCCGTGGGCAACGAAGCGTATGAAATGTTTGAGAAAGCACCCTCTGATATTTCCGTAAGTTCGCCGATGGCTTTTGGTATGATAGCCAATCTGGAACTGCAGGAAATTGTACTTTACAGTATGATGAAAAAAATTGATAAAATTCTGGGAATAGGCTCTGTCATGTACTTTGCAGTTCCTCTGGACATGACTGCTATTGAAAAAAGAGCTTATTATCAGGTGGCGAATGGACATTGGCTGCGGAAGAACAGGGTTTACATGGTAGAGGCTCCTATTGCAGATGCCATAGCTATGGGTGTGGATCTGGAGAACAATGCAGGAAGCATGATTGTAAATATTGGTGCCCAGAGTACGAATTTTTCCATTGTTACGGGAGGCCGTATTATCATAAATAAGAAGATTCCAATTGGCGGACGTCAGATGAATGAGGCAGTGTGCAGTGAAGTACGCAAGCGTTATAATCTTCAGATCGGCACCCGTACAGGGAAGCGGCTGAAGCTGGTAATGGGACGGCTTGCAGACCAGCACAAGCAGGCCCGTAAGGTTGTAGGAATTGACAGTGTTTCCGGTCTTCCCAGGGAAGAGGTTATTTCTGCCTATGTAGTCAATGCGGGAATCATGAACTGTGTCAATGAGATCGGTGCCCAGATGAAAGTTTTTCTGGAACGTATCCCGCCGCAGATCTCCTACCACATTGCGAAAGAAGGCATTTTCCTTACCGGAGGGAGCACCAGAATCCCTCATATTGATACATATCTGGCAAGTTATACAGGCTATTCTTTTAACCTGTCAGATCTTTACGAAACTTCAGCTGTCAAAGGGCTGGAGAAGATCATCCACGACAAAGAACTTCGTAAATGGGCTCAGCCCATCACACAAAGAAAATTATAGTAACTGTGAAGGTACTGAACAGTTATAAATCATAAATTTTTAGGGGTGCCATTTTATGAAAAACCTTAAGAAAAAATTTCGATTTCGCATAAATCTGAAAAGTAAACATTTGCTGGCGATTATGACACTTTTCTGCCTGAGCTGTATTGTTGCTACATTTGCTTCAGGAATTTCCACAGCTCCTTTGCAGGAAACAGCAGGAATTGTCATAGTTCCTTTTGAAAAAAGCATTGAAAAGATCGGCAGTATGGTCCGTTCCGTCAGGGACAGCTTCAAGGACAAACAGGATCTGCTTTTTGAAAATGAAGAGCTGAAAGCAGAACTGGACAGCCTGACTACACAGAATAACAAACTGATCCAGGATCAAGGGGAATATCAGAGACTGAAAGAGCTTTACAATTTGGACCAGACCTATGAGGACTATCCGAAGGTAGCTGCGACTATCATTTCCAAAGATCCTGGAAACTGGTACGATACCTTTATGATCAACAAAGGTTCTGATGATGGGATAAAGGTCGATAATAATGTGATTGCAGGCAAGGGGCTTGTTGGAATTGTCACAGAAGTTGGTTCCTCCTGGGCTACTGTCCGTTCCATTATTGATGACAGCAGCAGTGTAAGTGCCATGACAGTAAGCACTTCTGATAACTGTATTGTAAACGGAGACCTGGAACTGATTGATGAAGGAAAGCTTCGCTTTGAGCAGCTTTATGATCAGGAGAACAAGGTGACTGTCGGGGAACGTATTGTCACTTCCAATATCAGTGAGAAATTTGTAGAAGGATTGTTTATCGGCTATGTAAGCGAAGTGCAGGTAGACAGCAATAACCTGACTAAGACAGGAACCATTGTAACACCTGTGGATTTCCTTCATTTGAAGGATGTATTTGTTATTACTGTGAATAAGCAGGATCTGGTAGACGGAACCGCGCAGGTGGAAGGTAATTCTGACAGCGGCAGTTCTGACAGTACCTCTGGCGACAGCAGTCAGGAGAGTAGCGACAATACTGACGGCAGTGCAGCAGACGGACAGGAGGGCGCAGATGAAGGGTAAGATTGTCTATTTTCTTACGATCGTAATATGTTTTCTTCTGCAGTGTACGGTTATGGATCTGATTTCTATTGGCTCTGTAACTCCTAATCTGATGCTGGTTTTCTGTGTATCCATGGGGCTTATGCGCGGGCGCAAAAGCGGCCTTTGGGCAGGATTTTTTTCAGGGCTTTTTGTGGATCTGTTCTTTGGATCCGTATTTGGATTTTATGCTTTGATCTATATGTATATTGGTTATTTAAGTGGATATGCGCACAGGATTTATTACGATGATGATGTGAAGGTTCCTATGTTTTTGACTGCAATTGCAGATCTTTTATATAATCTGTCTGTTTATGGGTTGCAGTTCCTCCTAAGAGGCAGACTGGGACTTGGGACTTATCTGTACAGGATCATTATCCCGGAAATGTTTTACACGGTATTTATTACCTTGATTGTATACCGGATTTTCCGTTACATAAACTATCACTACATGAACATAACCAGGAAAGAAAGTGAGTCAATTTGGGTACTAAAATAAAACGAATTTACAAAAAAATCAGTTTAAAACGAACAACAGTCCTGATCTTGGTATTTGTGATAATGTCAGTTGTTCTGGTGCGTAGATTATTTGATCTGCAGATTATTCAGGGAGAGGATTACATCAGCAAATTCCAGGCCAGGACAACCAAAGAGCGTGTGCTCAAGAGCACCCGCGGAAATATTCTGGACAGAAATGGTGATATTCTTGCATCTAATGTGCTTTCCTATTCTCTGACACTGGAGGATAATGGAACTTACACTTCTACAAGAGAGAAGAATCTTACATTAAATGGTGTAGCCTATCAGGTGCTTCAGATTCTTCACAGCAACGGAGATGATATTACCCATTCCTTCCATATTGTGGTAGATAAGAATGGAGAGTATGCTTTTGATGTTGCTGAGGGCTTTACCCTGAACCGTTTCCGTGCTGATATTTATGGACAGGCATTGATCGATGATTTGAAAGATGAACAGAAGACGGCGACTGCGGATCAGATGATGGAGTTTCTCACTGGTTCCGAGAAATTTTCTATCGTTCTTAGCGGTGATCGTGCTTATACAGAGGATGAACTGACCTCCCATGGTCTGCCTCTTACTTTGACCAAGCAGGAAATGCTTGATATTGCAACTATCCGCTACGAACTGAATACCAACAGCTTTAAGAAATATATGCAGGTTACCATTGCTACCAATGTCAGTGAAAAATCGGTAGCTGCGATCATGGAGAATAAGACCGGACTGCAGGGAATTGATGTGGTTGAGGATTCCATCCGCCAGTATATTGATGATGAAAGTATGGCACCAATCCTTGGCTATACAGGTAAGGCTTCTTCCGAGGAGCTGACAGAGCTTCGGAAACAGAATCCGGATTATTCCAATGATGCGATCGTAGGTAAAGCAGGAATTGAGCAGTATATGGAACTTACCCTTCAGGGAACAGACGGCAAGGAGACGGTTTCTGTTGATAACCTTGGAAAGGTTCTGAAAATTGACGAGGATACCAAAGTAGAGCCGGTTGCGGGAGATGATGTGCAGCTTACTATTGATACTGACTGGCAATCGGCAATCTATCAGATCCTCAAACAGCGTGTGGCTGGTGTTCTTCTGACGAAAATTGATGCGGCAAAGACTTTTGATTACACGTATGTCACAGATGCCAGTCAGATCCGTATTCCTATTTATGATGTATACAATGCCCTGATTTCCAACAGTGTGATTGACATCACCAAATTCAGCAATGAGGATGCCTCTGATATAGAAAAAAATTTATATGCCAAATTTCAACAAAAGCAGCAGAGAGTTTTTGATACAATAAGCACGAAGCTGAATGGCTCAAACCCGCCAGCCTATAAGGATGAAGATGAAGAAACACAGGAATATCTGTCTTACATCTGTAATGACCTTCTTAGAGACACGCTTGGAATTATTTCCAAAGATGCCATTGATACATCAGATGCTACTTACAAGGCCTGGACAACAGATGAAACCATCAGCCTGAAGGATTACCTGACTTATGCCACAAGCCAGGGCTGGATCGACATCAGCAGCTTTTCACCGGAAGGAGAGTATCTGGATTCTGAGGAAATTTATCAGGCACTGACAGCATATATTATCGACTATCTCAGTACAGATACTGGATTTTCCAAGCTCCTTTACAAATACATGCTGCAGGAAGATACAATTTCCGGACAGGAAATCTGCCTGGTGCTTTATGAGCAGGGAGTCCTTGACAAAAATGATGATGATTATGAGAATCTGGCTTCCGGAGCAATGGGAGCTTATGATTTCATGATCAACAAGATATACACTCTGGAGATAGAGCCTGCACAGCTGGCATTAATGCCATGCTCAGCGTCCGCTGTGGTTGTAGATGTAAAGACTGGAGATGTAGTTGCACTTGTTTCCTATCCCGGATATGACAATAATCGTCTGACCAATGATATGGATACAGATTATTATGCAAAACTGGCACTTGACCAGTCCAGTCCGTTCTTCAATAAAGCGACCCAGCAAACCACTGCACCAGGTTCCACTTTAAAGCTTCTTTCAACAATTGCAGGAATGGAAGAAGGAATTATTGACGAAGGTACATATATTGAATGTACCGGAACTTTTGACTATGTAGATCCGCCTATTAATTGCTGGTATAAGAATGGTCATGGAAGTCTGGATATCCGTACAGCAATCGAGCAGTCCTGTAACTATTTCTTTAACATGATCGGTTTTCAGCTGGGAAAAGTTGGGGACAATGAGTTCTCCGAGGTGCAGAGTCTGAATAAGCTTCAGGAATATGCCTCATTGATCGGTCTGGATCGGAAGACTGGAATCGAGCTCTCAGAAGCAACTCCGAAGGTTTCCGATGCCAAAGCAGTTCCATCCTATATGGGACAGGGAAATAACCTGTTTACTACATCAGAACTGGCTCGTTATGCTACTGTTATGGCTACTTCCGGAAATGTATTTAAACTGACTCTTCTGGACAAAGTAATGGACCCGAAGGGAGAGGTGATTCAGGAGTATGAGCCGGAAATCGAGGATGTGGTAAATATTTCTTCAAATATCTGGGATGTGATTCATGATGGTATGCGTCGTGTGATCCAGACTCATTCCCAGTTTGATGGTCTTGGAGTAGAAGTGGCAGGTAAAACCGGTACAGCAGAGCTGGATCTTCGCCATCCAAACCATGGTCTGTTTATCGGTTATGCGCCGGCCTCTGATCCGGAGTATGCGGTGGCAATCCGTATTGCCAATGGATACAGCTCCGGTAATGCATGTCTGATTGCTAATGATATTTTTAAATATATGTACAATCTTGCAGATAAAGATTCTATTCTCACAGGTATTGCTTCTACAGATACCAGTGATACATCGAATGACTAAAAACGATTTTGCTGCTGTTCATAGTCTGATCAGCAGTACTGGATATGCCTGCCGGGAGTGTTCCGGCAGGCATATCCATAAGAGAAATACCAGGATTTTGGAACATTTTGTTTAGGAGGAATCAGAAGAAATGGGTGAAGTCATTGTCATTACATCCGGAAAAGGCGGTGTAGGAAAAACCACTACAGTTGCCAATATAGGAACTGGTCTGGCTATGATGGGAAAGAAAACCGTGGTTGTGGATACGGATATTGGTCTTCGTAATCTGGATGTTGTGCTTGGGTTGGAGAACCGGATCGTATATAATCTGGTAGATGTGGTGAATGGAAGCTGCCGTCTGAAACAGGCTCTGATCAAAGACAAGCGGCATCCGGAGCTCTATCTGCTGCCATCTGCGCAAACTAAGGATAAAACCGCCGTATCACCGGAACAGATGATCAAACTGACGGATGATCTGCGGGAGGAGTTTGATTATATATTGCTGGACTGTCCGGCTGGAATTGAGCAGGGATTTAAGAATGCCATTGCAGGTGCAGATAAAGCTCTTGTAGTGACGACCCCGGAGGTATCCGCAATTCGCGATGCGGATCGTATCATTGGTCTTCTGGAAGCAAATGATCTGCGGGATATCCATCTGATCATCAACCGTCTTCGTCCGGACATGATCGCCAGGGGAGATATGATGTCTGTGGATGATGTGACAGAGATTCTGGCTGTAGATCTGATTGGAACTCTTTTAGATGACGAGCAGATTGTGATAGCAACCAATCAGGGAGAGCCTCTTTCTGGTAAAAATTCTCAGGCAGAGGAGGAATACCGGAATATTTGTAAACGGCTTATGGGCGAGGAAGTTCCCTTTGCAGAACTCAGACAGAAGAAAGGTATGTTTTCACGACTGTTTAAAAGACATTGATATTCAGGTAATAATTAGTTACGCAAAATAGCATGTTGGTTGTTTGTAATAATGTTATGTCAACTAATGCTCTGAAATGGAGGGATTTTGCATGAAGACCTTTTTAAATGAAAGAAGGCGTTCAGCAGGATATGCTCGCGACAGGATGAAACTTCTTCTTATCTCAGAACGCATAGAATGCTCTCCACAGATGATGAAAATGTTAAAAAGCGATCTGGTACATACAGTAAAGAAGTATGTGACCATAGAGGAAACTAAAGTGAAAATACAGATATCACAGGAACCGCCTGTCTTAATGGCGTATATCCCTGTGTTGACGAAAAAGGACAGATAAATTTATGATTAAACAGTATAAGCTACGTTTTTACAATTTTAAACTAGTGATCCTTCTGACTGCGATCAGTCTGTTTGGAGTGCAGCTGGTAGCAAGTGCATCGCCAGATCTTCGAAATAAACAGCTTTTGGGCGTTGTGATGGGGCTTGTGTTGCTGGTGATCTTATCGTTAATGGATTATTCCTGGATATTGAATTTCCAGTGGATCATGTATGGTTTTAATCTGCTTATGCTTATTGGTGTACGATTGTTCGGAAGTGAGGCTGGAGGTGCGTCCAGATGGCTGGATATCGGTGGTTTCCGTTTTCAGCCTACCGAGCTTTCCAAAGTTATTATTATTCTGTTTTTTGCCAAGTTTTTTATGGACCATGAAGATGATATCAATACTTTCAGGGTGTTGGCAGAATCAGTGCTCCTTCTGGCTGTTCCATTGGCTCTTATTTATGCACAACCGGATATGAAAAATACCATTACGGTAACCATTATTTTCTGTATTCTGCTGTATATAGCAGGACTGAGCTACAAGATCATCGGAGGTGCGATCCTGATCGCGGTTCCCCTTCTGATCATATTTTTGTCTATTGTTGTGCAGCCGGATCAGACTTTGATCAAGGATTATCAGAGAACACGTATTATGTCTTTCCTTTACCCGGAAAACGAGGAATACCAGGAGGATATTGAACAGCAGAATAACTCGAAGACGGCGATTGCCTCCGGAGAACTGGTTGGAAAAAAACTTACCGGGGATGACCAGGTTTCTTCTGTAAATGCCGGAAACTTTGTTGCAGAGAACCAGACCGACTTTATTTTCGCAGTTGCCGGAGAGGAGTATGGATTTATAGGATGTACAACTTTGGTCGTATTATTGCTGTTGATTTCAGTTGAATGTATCAGGATGAGCCTTAGGGCCAAGGATCTGGCCGGGAAGATTATCTGCTGCGGAATTGGCAGTGTGGTAGCTATACAGAGTTTTTTGAATATCTGCGTTGCTACTGGACTGGCACCTAATACTGGTACGCCTCTTCCTTTTGTAAGTTATGGTCTGACTTCCCTGGTCAGCTTGTTTATCGGTATGGGGCTTGTGATGAATGTAGGTCTGCAGAGCAGTACTTATAATAAAGAACTTAAGAGAAAAGAAATTGATAAGAAAGAGGAATATTTATGACAGCCGCAAAAAAGAAGAACTCAAGACGTAAACAGGCAAGATTTCGAAGCTCCAGAAGAAAGAGGATCAGAAATACTGTTCTTTTACTGTTGCTTTTGGTTGTGCTTGGCGGTACTGGGATCGGTGCAATTTATGTTCTCCGAAATGGAACTGTTTTTGATAAGCTGGAGGATGCATATGTAGCTTCCAGAGAGTTTTCTGGTGGAATTACAGACTTAGACAGCCTGAGAGCTGATGGTTTTGCTAAGAATTTGTGTGTGGTCGTATCAGATGTTCCGATGGATGGTGTTTCCCTTGGGGAAAAACAGAAAGGACTTCTTCTGGATCTGGATGACAGAAAGGTGCTTTATTCCAAACAGGCACTTCAAAAGGTATACCCGGCAAGTATCACCAAGATCATGACAGCTATGCTGGCACTGAAATATGGAAATATGGATGACGTAGTAACCATTACACAGGAGAATCTGAATCTGGAGGAGGGTTCACAGGTTTGCGGCTTTTGGGCAGGTGACCAGGTGACTATGGATCAGCTTCTTCATTGTCTGCTGGTTTATTCAGGTAATGACGCAGCAGCGGCTATTGCAGAGCATGTGGGTGGTTCTACAGATGGGTTTGTGGAGATGATGAACAGTTATGCCAGGGAACTTGGCTGTACCGGAACTCATTTTACCAATCCTCATGGACTGCAGGATGAAAACCATTATACCACTCCCTATGATATCTATCTGATGCTAAAGGAAGCTTTGAATTATCCAGAGTTTACTCAAATTACACAGTCCGGATCTTATACAGTAGAATATACTCATGCGGACGGAAGCAGTGCAAGTACCACATTACTTGCCACAGACCATTATCTAACAGGAGAAGCTACCCCTCCTAAGAATGTGACTATTCTGGGTGGAAAGACCGGTACTACGGACAATGCAGGCAACTGTCTGGCGTTGCTGAGCCAGAATGCTTATGGAAAGCCGTACATTTCCATTGTAATGGGTGCCGCCACAAAAGACGAGCTTTATGAGCAGATGTCGTCCCTTTTGCAGAATATAAACTAGAGCCTGTTTGAAAAATCATTCCCGCAATCTGCACGCCCCACTTTGCGGTATATTTTGCCCGAATTCGGTTGCCGTAGCCCGCTACGGCGCCCTCATCCGGGCAAAATCTCCCACAAATCGTGACGCACATCTTGCAGAAAGCCTTTTTCAAACACGCTCTAGTAAATCGTTTCGTAAATAACTACACCAATCGCGTAGGATGTGGATTCGAGTATGCAGGCATAGTTATTTCGAAAACGATGTACTAGTCAGTCGCTTTATGAATCGTAGCCACAATTGAGAAAAATAGACAGAAATATTAAAAAAACTCTTGAAAATTTAGAAAAATTATACTATAATATGAAACATATTAAACAAGGTTTTTGGTAAAAATTTAATATCATATTGTCTAAGGAGGAAAACATCATGGTTGAACTGATCGTAGGAAAGAAAGGCAAAGGCAAAACAAAAGTGCTCTTAGACAGAGTAAACGGTGCGGTGAAAGAAGCCAACGGAAGCATTGTTTACCTTGACAAGAGTACCAAACATATGTATGAGCTTAACAATAAGGTACGTCTTATTGACGTTTCCTCTTATCCATTGAAGAATGCAGATGAGTTCGTAGGTTTCATTTGTGGTATTATTTCTCAGGATCACGATCTTGAGCAGATTTATCTGGACAGCTTCCTTAAGGTTTCCAAGTTGGAAGACGCTGATGTTACAGATACACTTGATCAGCTGGACAAGATCGGTGAGAAATATGGAATTTCAATAGTTGTAAGTATTTCGCTTGACAAAGAAGAGATTCCGGAAGCATTACAGGATAAGATTGCAGTAGCATTATAATCTCGGATAATATGATATTGCAGCTATAAATTCAGTAAAACCAAATTAGAGGTACATAAGGACATGACTCGACTGTGGGTCATGTCCTTTTTTGAGGTGCGCCTTAGAACTTGTTTGAAAAATCATTCCTACAATCTGCACATCCCACTTTGCGGTATATTTTGCCCGAATTCAGTTGCCGTAACCCGCTACGGCGCCTTCATCCGGACTAAATCTCCCACAAATTGTGACGCACATCTTGCAGAAAGTCTTGTTTTGCGGTATGTTCCTGGATTGATTTACAATAATAATATTATGTGAATTAAATGTGGCGAGTACAACAATTGTATGTGTGAAGTAGATATTAATCTTCACGCAGTTTTACAGCAGTGGCTGCCTGACGCCGTCTGGAATCGTCTAAGGCTGCATAATGCTTCTTGGTAGTATTCACGTCCTTATGGCCTAAAACGTCCGCTACAAGGTAAATATCGCCTGTTTCCTGGTAGAGGGCGGTGCCGTAAGTACTGCGGAGTTTATGAGGGGTGATTTTCTTGGTGGTGGTAACCTGGCGGGCGTATTTTTTAACCAGGTTTTCAACGGCCTGGACCCCAATTCGTTTGCGCTGGGTAGAGTAGAAGAGAGCGTGTTCGTGACCTTCTACAGGAATAATGTTCTTGCGTACTTCCAGGTAGTTTTTCAGAGCTTTTTCTACTTCGGGACCGAAATATACAACCATTTCATTTCCACCTTTTCGAGTAACCTTGATTCCATTATTTTTGAAATCTACGTCTTCTATGTCAAGACCTACACATTCAGAAACACGAACACCTGTTCCGAGCAGGAGAGTAACGAGAGCGAGGTCACGGTCTTTGGTTTTTTCATAATATACCTTTTTCTGACCGGTAAGGTCGTCCCCGCCGTGCTCAATATAATCCAGCAGCAAGGCAACTTCATCAGCTTCCAGGCGAATGATGCTTTTCTGATGAATCTTTGGAACGTCTACAAGGACGGTAGGATTTGTGTGAATCATTTCACGTTTAAAATAATATGCATAAAAACTTCGCAATGAGGACATTTTTCGCTTCAGACCACGTTCGCCATTGGTTTCCGTTTTATCCCCGGCCTGGTAAACTTTAAGGTATTCTTCATATTCCTCAAGATCAACGGCTGTGAGCTGATCCAGAACATCCACAGTAAAGGCATCTATAGACCAGTCCCTGAAGGCTGGATTTTGTTCCAGAAGAAACTGAAAGAAAATGCGGATGTCATATGCATAGGAAATTCTGGTTTTAGTTGTGGTACGCGGTTCAATGGCACGAAAGAAATCCCTGCAAAATGGCGGCAAGGTTTTCAGAACATCACGAAGCCGCAAGGTATTTTCAACGTCAGTCTGTTCGTGGTAGGTGACTTTTTTATCCATGAAAAATTCTCCTTTAGCAAGTAATAATGATACCAATCTATATGAAAAACTCGGGTTTGTCGTATAGATCTAGATGAGGGGTATAACGCCGAATCAGCCACTTCTTCTGGCTGTTTTCGGCGTTTTTCAGAATTTCATTAAATGTTAAAATATAATTGATGGTTCGACTGCATTCATTATGCAGTTACAGGCGATTCTGAACATCTGGCGCACCGGTTTCAATAAAGCTTGGCCGGTTTCGTTACAATTGCTGTTAATTTTACATGATCGATTCGTCCAACATCACTGTAAACGGTCCATCGTTTTCCAGTGAAATTTTCATATCAGCGCCAAAAATACCATGCTGAACAACTGGAACAACTTTTGCAGCTTCCTTTAGCATGTATTCATAAAGTTCATTTGCCTGTTCTGGCGCACCGGCTTCAATAAAGCTTGGCCGGTTTCCTTTTTTGCAGTTGGCATATAACGTGAATTGCGAAACCATCAAAAGCTCCCCATTTACATCTGCCAGGGAAAGGTTTGTTTTGCCATTTTCATCTTCAAAAATTCGAAGTCCTAGCATTTTTTTCATATATTTGTCTGCAATTTCCCTGGTATCATTCTGACCTATGCCGACCAGTACAAGAAAGCCCTTCCCAATATTTCCGATAACTTCACCATCTACTTTTACGCTTGCATGATTTACACGTTGTATTAAAAGCCGCATGTTAATTTCCGTCCTTTTTACTGTTTTGTTTCTGTCTGTACTCTTCTATCAATTGTCTGACTTTTTGATAAATTATCACGGAATATTTTTTTATAAGGATCCAGATTGTAGTCAGGATTTTCTGGATCGTTTTTAACAAAGTAAGGGTAAATTTCAACATTGCAGTGCGTCTGGGTGTCTCTCTCTTCTTCGGCTCTTCTGCCGGGAAAAGAACGGGTTCATGTGTTTCCGGATCCAGACAGTCAATGTTGGTGTATTTTTGCTCCTCATCTGGAACCTGCTTATAGATCAGGCTGATATGGACAAGCCTGCCAAGTGCCGCGTAAAGCACTGCAAAAACAGGAACGCCAATGATCATACCTGGGATTCCAAAGATTCCACCGCCAATAAGGATGGCGACAATGACCAGAAAACTGGAAAGTCCTGTGGAATCACCAAGAATCTTCGGTCCAAGAATATTGCCGTCAAACTGCTGGAGAACAAGAATAAAAATTGCAAAATAAATAGCCTGCAGCGGATCCACCAATAAGATGAGAAAAATACTTGGGATTGCTCCGAGGTAAGGTCCAAAAAATGGAATTACGTTGGTTACACCAATGATCACACTGATCAAAAGTATATATGGCATATTCAAAAAGTTCATACCAATATAACACAATACGCCAATGATGGCAGAATCCAAAATCTTACCACTGAAAAATCCGATAAAGGTTCTATTGGTAAAACGCATGGAATGGATGATAAAATTCGCATGCTGGGTATTAAAAATTGCGTAGGTGAGCATTTTTGCCTTGGCAATGAATCCCTCTTTATCTGCCATCAGGTACAGGGAAACGATAGCTCCGATGAGGAAATTCTTCAGAAAATTAATTAATTCAAACACACCTGCGGAAATATTTTTTAGCATTTCCTGCATCTGCGGAAGGATATTCGTAGTCAGGTAGTCCTGCGCTGTGGTGATGGACTGATTCAAAGTGTCCAGTGCATCACTGTTCAGATTCCATTTCTCAATGAAAGACTGCAGCCATTTCTGAATAACCTTCACATAGGCTGGAAAACTGTAGATCAGACCCATAATACTTCGGATCAGTTCTGGCAGAATCATCATAATAAGGGCATAAATAAGAGCAAGGAAGAGAAACATACATAAAATTACGCATGCCCACCGAATTGCCTTGCGCCCCTTCTTTCCTACTGATACTTCCTTCCTGGCAAGAAGCGGATAAATGATTTTTTTCTCCAGGAAATTTAATACAGGGGTCAGTAAAAAGGCAATCACGACCCCATAAACAATAGGTGTGAGAATCCCCAGAAATGTCTGAATTCCTGTAATCAGTGTCTTCATATGGAAAACACCATAATAAAAGAGCATACTGGCTGCGATTACAAGGAAAGAAGTTACTCCCCAGCGAACATGTTGATTGTCCCAGCGTAATTTCATATTCTAATATCGTCCTCCTGAAACATGAATGCAAAATATGTGTTACTGTCTGCTGTTTGCACAGTAACCAATAAGTGTCTGTACTGTTATTTATTTAACAGCGATTGCTATCTATTATAACACAGTTTTGTCTCAATGTCTCATTAAAAAAATATAAAGTGGCGATGGCGTTTGAAAACAGGAACCGAAAACAGGAATTGAGATGCAACAAATTACAAAAGGAGCTCTCTTTCGAGAACTCCTTATTTTCACATGATTCTGTATATTATTTCTTAAGGTCATCAAAAATATGTATGGTATTGATAATCGCCTGGGCAGCACCTTCGATACCAAGCACACTGCTGTCAACGCTTAAGCTGTAGCCCGCTGCTGCACCCCATTTCTTATTGGTGTAGTAATTATAGTAGCTTGCACGGCTCTTATCTGTCTTGGTGATCATATCTTTGGCTTCTTTAGGTGTCTTATTGTATTTGCCTGCAATACGCTTGATCCTCCAGTCCAGATCAGCATGAACAAAAACACTGAAGCAGTCTTTATTATCTGCAAGAGCATAATCTGCACAACGCCCTACCATAACACAGGGACCTTCAGCAGCTAATTTCTTGATGGCTTCGAACTGTGCCAGGAAAACCTTGTGGTTCATAGGCATGTCTGTAAATCCAGCAGAAGAATATCCAAAAGAATAAGTATCCATTACAAGAGAATACAGGAAGCTGTTAGTTGGCCTCTCGTCATGATTCTCAAATAATTCCTTGCAAATACCGCTGTCGTTTGCAGCATGCTCCAGAAGCTCTTTGTCGTAACACTTGATTCCAAAATATCTGGCTACTTCCTGACCAATCTGCCTGCCGGCGCTTCCATATTCACGTCCGATGGTAATAATTGAACTTGTTGTATTGTTCATATCTGCCACTCCCTTCTGCAATTCCTTTGTTACTGTTCACTTCGTGACTGGCAATTCATAGGAATTTTGTAAGATTATTATACACTACATCAGGGTAAACTGACAACTATTTTCTTAATTTTTCTAACAAATTGAGAAAATATTCTGGCAAAGGTGCAGAAAACTCCATATACTCTCCTGTTCTTGGGTGAACAAAGCCCAAAACCATGGCATGAAGAGTCTGTCCCTGAAGATGATAGGGATTTTTGCCTGAGCCATAGATTTCGTCGCCAAGAAGAGGATGTCCAAGGCTGGTCATATGTACACGGATCTGATGGGTACGACCGGTTTCAAGGCGGCACTCGATATAAGTCGCATTCCCGAAACGTTCCAGGACTTTATAATGGGTGACAGCGTCTTTTCCATTTTTGTAGTTGATCGCCATTTTTTTCCGGTCAATTGGGTGACGGCCAATCGGGCCTTCTACAGTACCTTCATCTTCCTTAAGATTACCTGCTACAATAGCCCGGTAACGCCGCTTGATGGTATGCGCTTTCAGTTGCTTGGCCAGATCACGGTGAGCCGTGTCATTCTTGCATACAAGAAGAGCTCCTGTAGTGTCCTTATCAATACGGTGGACGATTCCAGGGCGCATAACGCCGTTAATACCGGACAGATTGCCCTGACAGTGGTACATAATAGCATTTACCAAAGTTCCGCTGGTGTGGCCGTTTGCAGGATGGACTACCATTCCTTTGGGCTTATTTATCACCAGTACATCATCATCTTCGTATAAAATGTCCAAAGGGATATTTTCCGGAAGAATATCCGGTTCAGTCAGATCAGGCAGGGTTGTCTGAACCAGATCCCCTGCCTGTATTTTGTAGTTTGCTTTTACTGCTTTCCCATTGACGGTAACACCTTGTTCTTTCAGAAGCTTCTGAAGATAAGAACGGGAAAGTTCCTCATATTTATCGGAAAGACAGCGGTCTATGCGTACTCCTGCTTCATCTTCGATTGCTGTAAATTCCAATTGCTCCATGTATCAGTAAAACTCCTCTCTCAATTACGCGGTATATGAAAAATCAGACAAATCAATTTACCTGGTAGATCTGTTCCCCGGTTTCAGAAAGTCAAAATCATTTTCTTCTGTATAACGGAAAAACATAAGAAATACCATCACTGTGATCCCACAGGTCACGTAAATATCTGCTACATTAAACGTGGGAAAATCAATTAGGGAAAAATAAATAAAATCTACCACATATCCACGGAAAACACGGTCTATAAAATTCCCCATTGCTCCAGCGAACACAATTGCCGCTGTATAAAGCAGTGGTCTGTAATAAACAGTTGCAGGTGCTTTTATAAAAAGATATATAATAGCCACAAAAAACACAATACAGGTAAGCACCAGAAAAAGAATCTTATTTTGGAGAAGGCCAAATGCCATGCCTCTGTTTTCAAGGTAACGAAGGTTTAACACATCATCAATAAGAGTAATCCCGGAGGTTCCTCTCAGATACCTGATTGCAAAATACTTTGTTCCCTGATCCAGAAGAACCAGAAAAAGGATAAGCAGAATTGCTTTTAATTTAGGTGCTTTTAGTGGAAGATCATTGTAGTTTGAAGCTGTTTTATTTTCCATAATAGATTACCTGCAGATGGCGTGAATTCCCACAAGAAGCTCCTGATCTGTAACTGTTTTGTCAATAAAACTCTTTCCAAGACCATCCATAAGAATAAATTTAATCTGTCCCTGTTCCATTTTTTTGTCCTTTTTGGTAGCTGCAAGAATGTCTCTGGGAGAAAGTCCTTCCACATACAAAGGCAGGTCGTAAAGCTTAAGGCTATGGCAGATCTGCTCGTATTCAGCATTTGTGAGGAGACCTCTTTCCCTGGAAATGGCAGCTGCGGCAACCAGTCCGATTCCCACACACTGACCATGGAGAAGGTTAAAGTTCATCAGCTTTTCGACTGCATGTCCTATGGTGTGGCCAAGATTAAGAAGAGCACGCTCTCCCTGTTCCTTGGGATCCCGCTCTACAACCCCGGCTTTGATGGCACAGCATTTTCGGATCATAACGGCAAGTATTTCTGGATCCATAGTGCGGATAATCTTGTAATTTGCGCATACAAAGTCGAAAAAGTCTTTATCGCAAATTAGTCCGGTCTTTAGAATTTCACCCATTCCACAGCCAAATTCGCGCTCAGGGAGGGATTGCAAGGTGGCCATGTTCATATAAACCAGTCGGGGCTGATGAAAAGCGCCTACCATATTTTTAAACTGTCTGAAATCAACGCCAGTCTTACCGCCTACGCTGCTGTCCACCTGCGCCAGAAGCGTGGTAGGGATCTGGATAAAATCAATTCCCCGAAGATAGGCTGCAGCACCGAAGCCGGATAAGTCTCCTGTTACTCCGCCTCCAAGAGCAACCACCAGACTTTTGCGGTCAAGCCCATTCTCAATAAGGCACTGGAAAAGATCCTGTACGGTATCAAGATTCTTGTGTGCTTCTCCGGCGGGGAAAGTGAACTGGCATACATGATCGGTTACTTTCAAAAGTTCTGCCTTCACCTGGTCTGCATAGAGAGGTGCTACTGTAGAATCTGAAACAATACACATGTTTTTCCCGGCAAGACCTTCATCTGTTAAGGCCTGTGAAAGAAAAGAAAAGTCATTTTCAAAATAAATGGGATAACAGAACTCCCCGTCACGTTTTACAAGTAATTTTTCTTCTGCCATAGTTAAATCCTCTCCAAATGTATTATTGTTTATACGTATTTTCGAATGCGGACACCAAGGCGTCCTTTCTTTGTCTGTCTGGATACACCATCATAGATAAAGCGTCCTTTGCCGCGAACGGAAATAATATCGCCTTCTTTTGGCTCATATCCATTGGAGGTGATCAGTTTGCCGTTTACAAACACAAGACCGCTTTCAATAAAAGAAACCATGCTGCTTCTGGACGTCTGAAAAGCCAGCCCGATGAGAGCATCCAGCCTTACAGAAGCGCAGGTACCATTTATCATTTCAAATTCAGGTTCCGGAATCTCTTCTGCCTGCTCTACTCTGGAAACCAGAACGGTAGTATGTTTTACCCGAATAAGATTTTCAATAAAAAAGTCAGACATTTTATGAAGGCAGAAAAACCAGGCTTCTTTATCCTTGATGAGGATATCACCAACTACACTGCGGTCAACTCCAAGATTCAGGAGCGCTCCAAGATAATCTCTATGTCCAAGCTCCTCAGAAAAACGAAGAGCCTTGGGCTCTATTTTCAGGCAGTCAATAGGATAATCCCAGGAAAAACCAAGGCCTCCGGGGAAAAAAGCTGCCATCTGCCGTTCTGCATGCTCATAGCCTCCGAAAAGCTTTACCTCTACGCCTATCTGATGAAGCTTAAGGGAAACAAGCATATTTTGTTCGTTTAAGTTAAGAAAATCCGTAAAGGTGACAATATCTCTCTGGTAAGAGAGATTTGCCAGCTCCCGGATTCTCTTAAGTAAAAATTCATCCTTATCCATAAAAATCAATAACCAGCTCTTACAGAAGGTGTAGCGCCGCCAAGAATATTCTGAAGATCACCAGTGATATCTACAGAAGAGGGACCAAGTACGAAGATGTAGCTGGAAATCTTCTGAAGGGAACCATTCAGGGAATAACATGCGCCAGATGCAAAATCAATAATACGCTGTGCAAGTTCTACATCAATACCCTCCAGATTCAGAATTACAGTTGCATTGTCAAGAAGTGTGTCTGCAATTTCCCGGGTGTCCTCCATGGAAGCAGGTTTGATCACACAAACCTCCATAGAAGAAGCCTGATTCGCACGACGGCTGCTTCTCATCGGAGTGATTTTGGAAGAAGCTACAGGGCGCTGCTTCTCAGCTGGCTGTTTCGCAGGAGCCTTGGCAGCAGTCTTTGGTGTTGCTGTATGTACAGGTTCTTCGTCAAAGGAAGTATCTGCGTCAGCCAAATCATCCTCTTTCTTACGACCGAATTTCTCGAAGAATTTCTTCTTAGGCTTGTCATCCATGGGATCGTCATCAAAGAAATCCCCCTCTTCGTCATCCATCAGATCCTCATCTAAATAATTATCTTCATCATAATCGTCATCATTCAGTTTAATAGAATCTAATAATTTATCAAAAACGCTCATTTTCAATCTCCAATCTTAATCTTCTTGCCGTGTGGCATAATTTCGTTCACCAAAAATACCGGTTCCCACACGTACCATGGTTGAGCCTTCCTGGACAGCAACCTGATAATCTCCGGTCATACCCATACTCAGAACACTCATGTTAACATTATTAATGTTTTTTGCATTAATGTCAACACTTAATTTCTTCAATGTGCGAAAAACTTCACGATTTTCTTCTGGATTTTTCACAAATGGGGCAATGGTCATAAGTCCCATCACTTTTATATGGGAAAATATGCTGATTTTCTCAAGAAGAGGAAGCACCTCATTCGTCGCTAATCCGAATTTGCTTTCTTCCTCTGCTACATTAACTTCCAGCAGAATCGGCATAACAAGATCTTTCTTTGCAGCTTCCTGCTCAATGGTCTGGGCAAGGCGAAGGGAATCTACCGAGTGAATCATGGCAACCTTGTCAATAATATATTTTACTTTATTGCGCTGCAGATGACCGATCATGTGCCACTGGATATCTGATGGCAGCTGGTCATATTTATCCATGATCTCCTGCACTTTATTTTCTCCAAAAACACGCGCACCGGCATCATACGCCTCCTGAAGCATGGAGACCGGTTTGGTCTTACTTACTGCCACCAATGTGACTTCACCTGGGTCACGGGAAACAGCAGCACAGGCTTTTTCAATATTTGCATTTACCTGCTGTAAATTTTCAGCTAACATTTATAAGCCTCCTTAAAAATAGTATATGTTAAACTTAGTAGAGAATATCCTGCTCTTTTACCTGGGAGGAGTCTCTGGCAATGCGGTCATAGCGGGAAAGTCCGTAGGATGTATTACTGGAAATAATGGCATATTCTTCATTCTGATCCAGTATATCTACCTGACGGAATACCGCATACCCTTGATTGATGCAGTAAACGCCTTCCAGAGAATCTGTTTCGCCTACAATAAAGCGCTGGTTGGAGTCATCTTTTACAATAGCATCTCCTTCCTTAAAAGCGCTTCTATCCACGTAATAATTGTAAGCTTCATCGGCAGAATCATCATCTAACTCAATTTTAACTTTACCGTAGATTGTAGCATTGATAAAGGTTCTTACGTTATTTCCGCTGGAATCTTTGGAAATCTTGTTAAAGCCTACACTTCCGCTGTCAGGATCAGTCGTGGCATATTCTGCCGGAATTACGTAAAAATCCTTGGATTCAATAGCGGAAAGGGGAATCTTAAGACCGGTTACTGTATTGGTAACCAGCTCAATATCCAGAAAACGGTCAGATGCATAGCGGATCAGACCGCGGCTGAAGTCAATTTTTCCATATTTGTTACCATCGATTTTTATGATGGAAAAATCGCCGCTCTGTGTCATATCATCCTTGAGAAATTTCACACGAATGGTGGAACGTCCCTCCAGCTTGGCGGCCTGTTTGTCGCTTAATGGAATGATCAGGCTCCATAATTCGCTGGTAATATTTGTATAAATGTTATCTCCGGCCTGCACCTTTTCGGATGTCTTCAGATCCGTTTCATGGTAAGAAGTCTGGTCAAAATCTGCTGCTGTAATGTTCTCCACAGTCTTATTCTCATAACCGTCCATAGAATAGAGGATAATGCCGTCTTCCTGGGCTTTACAGATATTCTGTCCACCGATGGTCACTACTTGTGAATCTGCATTCCCGTCAGTGGAAATTCCCTCATACTGAAGGATGCTTCCCTCCAGCTGGTTCTTAAAACTGTAGGTGTTGTTAAATTTACTTCCGGAAAATCCCTTGGAAAAGCTGAGCATAGAACTGCGGATTTTCTCCAGTTCGTCCGCAGTCAATGCAGACTTGGTTTCTGCAATTTTTCCGGAACTTAATCCGTAAACAGCACCGTTGGCATTGATCTTACTTCCCTCCCGGGCATAATAATTCACATAACCGGAGGATTCTGCCTTAAAAACACTCTCTTCCCGAAGAGAAATACCAGTGTAGGTCTCGTTTCGTGATAAAGGACCTGTGGTAACCTGGTAAGATTCGATGTGTGTGGAGGTTACAAGTAAAAATGCAGTAAAAATCATATATAATAACAATACACCAAAAGCAACGGTGGCAATATTCAGTCCGAATATGTTCTTTAACTGGACAAAAAGTCCTGCCATTTTGCCAGGCTTGTTAGATTTCTTCTCGGACAAGCGGATTCCCCCTTTGTTTTTGAGTCGGGCTCTGAATTTTCATACCAAACAATTGTACCATTTTTTGCCGGTGAACACAAGGAAAAGAAAACGAAAAGTGTGTGAACAAAGCTGGAAGCTGTGAACAGCCTGCATATCAAAAAACGAACATATTTTCAGAATATCTGTTTGCTTAATTAAGAAAAATATGGTATGATAAGAAAAAGTTGAATGAATTTCGGAGGAAAACTCTTATGACATATGGTAAAATCAGCAAAAAACAGCAGGAAATTTTAGAATATATTAAAAGTGAGATTCTGAACCGCGGATTCCCGCCAGCAGTTCGTGAGATTTGTGAAGCTGTAAATCTGAAGTCTACATCATCTGTTCATGCCCATCTGGAAGCTCTTGAGAAGAACGGATACATCCGCCGCGATGCCACGAAGCCAAGAGCCATAGAGATCATTGATGACAATTTCAATCTTGTCCGCCGTGAAGTGGTCAATGTTCCGCTTGTAGGTACCGTAGCCGCCGGACAGCCTATTCTGGCTGTAGAGAATGTAGATGGCTACTTCCCCATCCCGGCAGAATTTATGCCCAATGAACAGAGCTTCATGCTGAAGGTAAAAGGCGACAGCATGATCAATGCAGGAATCTTCGATGGGGATCAGGTTCTGGTAAAGCAGCAGCCCACTGCAGATAACGGCGACATTGTAGTTGCCTTGGTAGAGGACTCTGCCACAGTGAAGACCTTCTATAAGGAGAAGGGCTACTACCGCCTTCAGCCAGAGAATGACACTATGGATCCCATTATCATTACAGGAGAAATCCAGATTCTGGGTAAAGTATTTGGTGTCATGCGTTTTTACCAATAGTCATAAAAAATTTCCCCTTTAGCAAACAATTGCTGTTTCCAGACAATTGTTTACTAAAGGGGACTTTTTTATTTCTCTAAAAACGCATCCATCTCCAGAACCTTTCCATCTCTCCAGATTCTCTCCAGATCATAGAAAAGTCGGTTTTCCTCATCAAACACATGCACGATCACATCGCCGTAATCCATGAGAATCCAGCTGGAATTGCGGTTTCCCTCAATCTGCTTCGCCTCAAAGCCAGCGCGTCCAAGCTGCTCCTCCACATTATCGACGATCGCCTGAACCTGATTGGAGTTTGTACCGCTTGCGATTACGAAATAATCTGCAATTACAGAAACATTATGAATATCAATTATCTTAATATCCTGTCCCTTTTTATCATCAATTGCCTTGCAGGCAATCTGTGCCATCATTTTCTCTGTACTTACTGTACTCATTCTGATCTGCTCCTTTCTTAATAATGCTTATACTGACCTAATATTATTTTAAATTCCTGCGAGAACAAAAGGCTTTAAAAGTGAAATAATATCCTCTGTCAGGTGGTACCTGGCCTTCGCTCGTGCGAAATATCTCGCATCTCGTAGAATGTTAATTGTAAATAGTAAAAATATTCGCCAGTATATGCGGAGTATTAATTATCAGATACGTTATTACGCTTATTATGCAATTCTTTATAATAAATATAAGCCTCCTTGGAAGTTGGCTCAATATCATCGGCAGAATCTTCTTCCAGATACTCCAGGGTATCTTTTAGGATCTCATACATACACTCATCCAGGTCTTCAAACGCAAGTTTGCGAATTTCCGGTAAACGGCTTGCTTTATAACGCATGGGCTCAATATAATCTGCAATATAAATAATCTTTTCAAGAAAACTCATTTCACGTCTGCCAGTTGTGTGATAATTGATGGCAGAAAGAATCTCCTGATCGTCAATCCCATATTTCTCGTGAGCAATATAAGCTCCAAGACGGGAGTGGAGAAGAAACGGGTGACTTCTCTCAAAATCGGAAACCGGAATATTGTGTTCGCTGCACATCTTCAGTTTTTTCTTATTGGGAATGCATTTGGCGCAATCGTGAAGAAGACCGGACACCTGTGCATCTTTGATATCATATCCATGGACCATAGCCAGACATGCGCTGGTGTACATAACGCCCATGGTGTGCTGGAAACGATCCTCATCCAGGTATTTGGAAAGTTTTTTTTCAATTTTTGCAAAATCGTAATCTGCCATGGTCAGACTTCCTTCTTTCTGTAAATTCCATTCTCTTTCATGTAAGAAATCACCTTATCCGGGACGTAATATTTCAGACTTTTTTCTTCTGAAATCCACTGACGGATCTGATGACTGGACACATCAATATTCATAGTATCCAAAAGGGCAAAATTTCCGTTGTACCTTGCAGAAAGACGCTGGATTTCCCGATTCAGTTCAGCGTAGGACGCATGATCCCGGACAGCCACCACAAGAGTACAGGCCCGACAGATCCGCTCTGGTTCCATCCATTCGTCAAAAGCAAAAAGAGAATCTGCACCAATGATAAAATAATAGTCTGTGTCCGGATTGTATTCTTTTAGCTCTTCCAGAGTGCGATAGGTATAGGTATACCCGGTCTCGTGCATTTCTGCAAGAGACAACTCAAAATGGGGATTATCTTCAATTGCAAGCCGGACCATATCCACACGCTGGTTATCAGAGGCTCTGCCAGCACGGTCCCGTTTATGAGGCGGGTTGCCGGAAGGCATAAACAGAACCTTATCCAGCTGGAATTGCTCATAGCTCTGCTCACCCAGGATCAGATGTCCCATATGGATGGGATCAAAGGTACCGCCCATGATCCCGATTTTTTTTCGATTATTTTGGCAGTTCAATTTTCTTTTTCTCTTTTTTACCTTCGCGGTATAATACGATCTTCTTACCGATCACCTGTACAACCTGGGAATGGGTGCGCTCTGCAAGAACCTGTGCCATTTCCTTAGGATCCTCCAGACAGTTCTGAAGCACACTGATTTTAATCAGCTCTCTCGCTGCAAGTGCTTCGTCAACAGCCTTGGTGTTTTCTGGTGTAAGACCGCCCTTGCCAAGCTGGATAATGGCATCCATTTTCATTGCCAGACTTTTTAAATATGCTCTTTGCTTACTTGTCATAATTTATCTCCTGAATACCTGCTGAATAGCTGCTATTTATTTATAATAATCAAATTCAAATCCATACATACGAACCGTATCACCCTCCTGAATACCGGCGTTTTCCAGTTCATCCAGAATGCCGCCCTCTTTCAGGAAACGCTGGAAAAAGGCGAAGCCTTTCTCAGAATCCAGATTGGTATAACCAAGCATTTTCTCGATACGTGGTCCTTCTACGATAAATACAGAGGGATCTTCCTCATCAACCTGTACGGTAAATGGAAGGCTCTCATTGATCAGCATATCTTCTGGGAAGAATTCCTGCTCGAATACGATTGCTTTCTTCGGACAACTGTCCAGAAGTTCCTTGATATGGAAAAGAAGCTCGCGTACACCCTGTCCGGTAACTGCAGAAATGGGATATACTTTGATACCTTTTGGTTCAAATTCTTTGCGAAGTCTGTCTACAGGATTCTCCTGACCGTCGGCAAAAATACAGTCCACTTTATTGGCTGCAATTACCTGAGGACGCTTTGCAATTTCCGGATTGTATTTCTCCAGTTCTTTGGTAATCTTATAAATATCATCAATAGGATCTCGTCCCTCTGTGGAAGCTGCATCCACAATGTGCACCAGAACTCTGGTACGCTCAATATGGCGAAGGAACTCATGACCAAGACCGACTCCTTCAGAAGCACCTTCGATCAGTCCAGGGATATCTGCGATGATAAAACCGCCATTCTCAGTATCTACAACACCAAGGTTCGGGCTTAAGGTTGTGAAATGATAGTTGGCAATTTTCGGTTTCGCATTTGTAACACGTGAGAGAAATGTAGATTTACCAACATTAGGAAAACCTACCAGTCCTACATCTGCGATCACCTTTAGCTCCAGAAGCACTTCAAGCTCCTGAAAAGGCTGTCCAGGCTGGGCATATTTGGGAACCTGCATGGTAGGGGTTGCATAATGCTGATTTCCCTTACCGCCGCGTCCACCGCGCAGAACGATCTGACGACGATTGTCACCGGACATGTCTGCAATTACCTTACGGGATTCAGCCTCCATGATAACAGTACCTTCCGGTACCTTTAATATAATGTCGGCACCGTCGGCACCGTGGCAGCGCTTTTTGCCGCCCTCCTGACCGTCTTCTGCCTTATATTTTCTTTTATGACGGTAATCACCGAGGGTATTCTGTCCCTCGTCAACTTCAAAAATGACGTCTCCGCCCTTGCCGCCGTCGCCGCCATCCGGACCGCCGTCAGGTACATATTTTTCCCTGCGGAAGCTTACATGGCCGTCGCCGCCCTTACCGGAACGGATATATATGGTAGCTCTGTCTGCGAACATTAAATCTCCTTTATAAGAAAAGGCTCCAAACCTTTATAGATTTGAAGCCTCCTGCTCTACGAATTACTCTGCCTCTACTGGTACGATAGAAACCTGTTTCTTATCGCGGCCTTTTCTGGTGAATCTTACAACACCATCGGTCAGTGCAAATAATGTATAGTCTTTTCCGCATCCTACGTTCTCGCCTGCATGGATCTTAGTTCCGCGCTGTCTGTAAAGGATGTTGCCGGCTTTAACAAACTGTCCGTCTGCTCTCTTCGCACCTAATCTCTTGGACTCGGAATCACGACCGTTCTTTGTGGAACCAACTCCTTTTTTATGTGCGAATAACTGAAGGTTCATCTTCATCATTGTTGTTACACCTCCTTGACTCTTACTGTCAAATATCGATTGTTATAACTATGCTCAATTTCTGTTAATCCAAGAATCAGGGAATCCATAAGCAGTTTCCCGCGCTCAGTATTCGGATTTGTTTTAAAATGGATGGATACATATCCCTCATCCGCTTCCGCTTCAATCTGCTCTTCCGTAAATTTCTCAAGAGAATTCACAGTAGTAATGATCAAGGCTGATACGGCAGCACATACAATATCCTGTCCCTCTTCGGCATAGCCTGCATGTCCTTTGGACAGAAAATCCAGATAAGAGCCTTTTCTCTTCTTAACTGTAATATTGATCATAACAGCACCTGATTAAGCGTTGATCTTTTCGATTTTAACTTTGGTGTACTGCTGTCTGTGACCGTTTTTCTTGTGATATCCAGTTTTTCTCTTGTACTTGTAAACGATGACTTTTTTAGCCTTTCCGTTCTCAACTACAGAAGCGGTAACACTGGCATCCTTAACGTCTTCTCCAACCTTTAATCCGTCATTGCTAACTGCAATTACAGAATCAAAAGTAACGGTTTCACCAGCTTCAACTCCGAGCTTCTCAACTCTGATTACGTCGCCTTCAGCAACTTTGTACTGTTTACCACCTGTTGCAATAATTGCGTACATTTGTGGCACCTCCTATAGACTTTACTCGCCAAATATGGTGGTCTCTCGACTCTTAAACCTCTTTGTGCGGCATACTCGATTATAATAACAGGGAGATTTGGTTTCGTCAAGAGGTTTTGTAAAAAAAATTGTAAAAAAATTTGTAAAAAAATAAAAACAAAAACCCATGTTTCTGGTTTGCTGCTTGTAATAATTTCGAAAATACGAAAAAGGAATTTCTTATAGTTTTATTTAGAGCGTGTTCGAAAAATCTCCTGACTTTATCTGCCTGATCTCCTCTATTACCGGTTTTCTGACTTTCTTTCGTGTCATCTCCAGAATGTGAAGCGGTGTAATATCTATGGCTTTACATTTCACCGGATCCTTCCTCAGATATTTCTGCAATACATGAAAAAGCTCGTTGTTATGATCTGGGTTTGTCATATTGATAAAATCAATAAGAATAATTCCGGACAGGTTGCGAAGCCGCAGTTGTCGTGAAATTTCCTTAGCTGCTTCCAGATTGATTTTGCGATAGGTTTCTTCGGCTTTTTTCTTTCCGGTAAATTTCCCGCTGTTTACATCGATGGAGACAAAGGCTTCTGTCTGCTGGATCACAATAAACCCGCCGCTGTTCAGCCAGATTTTTTCCTTTTGAACCTCATCCAGCGCGTTTTCCATGCGGGAAAGCTTGTATAACGGAAGAAGCTTGTCCTGATAAAAACGGGCTTTGCTTTCTTCCTCCGGACTTGTTTCTTTCAAATAAGAAGTGATCTGCTGAAAAATTTCAGGATCATCTGTTACAATGTCTGTGAGATTTTCGCTGTAAATATCACGGAGAGTGGTAAGGTAAACCGGTTCTGTTTCGTAGAGAAGGCTGAAACAGGTGCGGCTTTTGCCGTTGACAGCAACTTTTTCATACAGTGATTTCAGATAAGAAAGTTCCTGAAGGATTTCAGCCTTTTCAGCCTGGGCTGCGTTGGTGCGGACAATCAGGCCATATTCCTTATCCGGACGTGCAGCCTCTGCTTCCAGCCAGCCGGATAAAGTGTGGCGTTCTGAACCAGAGAGCTTACCGGATAGTCCGAACTTTTTTTCTCCTGTGGTGAGCACCAGATACTTACCGGTAAAATTTAAGTTTGCAGTCAGTGCGGGCAGCTTGCCCTTCATGGCATCACGGCTTACCTGCACCAGAATCTGGTCACCCGGACGCAAGGGACTGCCAGGTGCTTTCCCGGAGGCATAGATAACCTGCTCTGCTTCCTGAAGAGGAAAATAACCGCGTACTCCAGGTGCAATAAGAACAAATGCTGCCTGGATATTAGAAGCAATATTTTCCACCTGTCCTACATAAATATTTCCGAGAATGGACTGTCGGGCGGCTGCCTCCAGGCGAAGCTCCATAATCTGACCTTCTTCCTCGATTGCACAGGCATGACATTTGTTACCGCAAAGTTCCATGGTTGTTAGAATTAATTTCGTCACTTGATTCACCTGTTTTAAGTTTATTGAACTTCCACGCCAAGGGATTCCAACGATACAAATTTATGTTTTTTCTCATTTCCAAGATCTGCATATACTTCCAGACGATGAATCATGCAGGCAAATTCCGGAAGCTCCTGTCCAAGCCAGCTGGTAAATGCATCCATTACAGCATCTGGTTTGGTATAGTTGGCACTTGCAGAAGCAAGACTTAAGAAAATGCGGTTGTCATTCTGTAAATTCATTTTGTAAATAAAAGGTCGGATATCTACCTGTTTTTCGCCTTTTTTGGTTTCTTTTGTAACAAGGATCTCAGGCTGCTTTAAAAATTCCGTAATTCTTGTCTGCCATCCATCTGCCGGTGCTTTT
Organism: Ruminococcus sp. 1001713B170207_170306_F1; assembly: GCF_015668065.1. Lineage (NCBI taxonomy): Bacteria > Bacillati > Bacillota > Clostridia > Eubacteriales > Oscillospiraceae > Ruminococcus > Ruminococcus sp. 1001713B170207_170306_F1. The sequence continues at coordinate 38,958 of NZ_JADPEX010000036.1, forward strand.
CCAGGACGAAATTCCACCAGATAATCAGCTGCTGCCACCAGGGACATTGCCTTGCTCGCTTTTCCATCTTCCACCTGGCGGGCACTTAAAACATGAATACCATCTACCATCTGGCTGTTAAGACGTTGACAGATTTCATCAGTAGGAATCGTAGCGGTAAGCTCCATATCGAAATATTCCCCTGTACTGGTAACGCCAACTCCAAGAGGGGCAGCAAAGGACATGATCATATGAGGGCTGTAACCTCCCGAAAAAGCAATTGGAAGCTCTGCGCGGCGGATGGCTTTCTGGAAGTAGCGCATGGTGTCAAGATGTCCTACAAATTTCATAGGCCCTTCTTTCGTAAATTTAATTCTTACCTTCATAACATACGCCTCCTTCATAACGTCTTGCTCCGCAGCCTGCACATTTCTGACGGCAGTTTGGTGTAACCACTTCGCCTTTTGCCTGTTTCCACTCACGGATCAGAAACTCCTTGGTAACACCTGCATCTATGAAATCCCATGGGAGGATTTCATCTGTGCTTCTCTCTCGGAGTGTGTAGAATTCAATGTCAATTCCTGTTTCTGCAAAAGCCTCTTTCCAGATGTCGTAGCGGAAGCTTTCTGACCAGGCATCGTAAAGGGCACCTTTTTCATAGGCTTTTAAGATAACTTCAGAAGCACGGCGGTCACCTCTTGCAAGGAAGCCTTCCAGTGTGGTTACATCCGGTTCATGCCAGTTGTATTTAATACTCTTCTGGTTCAGCTGTGCACGGATTTCTTCTTTTACTACTTTTGCCTTGTCAATAAAATCCTGTTCTGTATACATTGGAGCCCACTGGAATGGGGTAAATGGCTTTGGCACAAAGAAGGATGTGCTGACTACGATCTGAACCTTTCCATGGCGTTTTTCCTTTGGAACGGTATCGTAATATTCTTCTGCAATACGCTCTGCAAGATGAGCAATTCCCTTCATGTCTTTTTCTGTTTCAGTAGGAAGCCCAAGCATGAAATAAAGCTTCACACGGTTCCATCCTCCAACAAATGCCTCATGCGCACCGTGAAGGATCACTTCTTCGGTAAGTCCTTTGTTAATTACATCACGAAGTCTCTGGGAACCAGCTTCCGGGGCAAAAGTAAGGCTGCTTTTCTTAATATCCTGAACCTTGCTCATAACATCCAGGGCAAAAGCATCAATACGAAGTGACGGCAGGGAAATATTAACACCTGCAGATTTAAATTCGTCGATCAGGAAGTTTACCAGCTCTTCCAGATGGGTGTAATCACTGGAACTTAAGGAACTGAGGGAAATTTCCTCATGACCGGAATTCTTCAGCATAGCTCTTGCAGATTCCTTCAGTTCTTCTACATCACGTTCACGGAGAGGTCTGTAGATCATACCAGCCTGGCAGAAACGACAGCCACGGATACATCCACGCTGAATTTCCAAAGTGACACGATCCTGTGTAGCTTTAATAAAAGGAACAACCGGTTTTTCAATCGGGCAATATCCTTTATCCATATCTACGATCAGCTGCTTTTGGACTTTCTCGGGAACTCCCGGACGATTTGGTGCAAAGGATGCAATTGTACCGTCTTCTTTGTATGTGACATCATAAAATGCCGGAACATAAATTCCCGGAATCTGAGCTGCCTTCAGAAGGAACTCCTCCCTGCTGCCTCCGGCTTCCTTATTGGCCTTGTATGCATCAAAAAGCGCATCATACACAGTTTCTCCTTCGCCAATATAAAACAGGTCAAAAAAGGCTGCTAATGGCTCTGGATTATATGCACACGCACCGCCTCCGATTACAATAGGACATGATTCGTCACGGTCAGCTGCTTTCAGTGGAATCTGGGAAAGATCCAGTGTCTGGAGTACGTTAGTATAACACATTTCATATCCAAGTGTGATGCACAGAAAATCAAAATCCCTGACAGGATCCTGGGACTCCAGGGCAAATAACGGGATATTCTGTTCTCTCATAAGCTTATCAAGATCAAGCCATGGGGAATAAACTCGCTCACACCAGACATCAGGGCGTTTATTGAACATATTATAAAGAAGCATCATACCAAGGTTGGACATGCCGATCTCGTAGACATCCGGAAAACAAAACGCCACACGGACATCTATCCCGTCTAAATTTTTCATCACAGAGTTGACCTCCCCGCCGATGTAGCGGGCTGCTTTGTCAACACTGAGTAATATTTCGTCACTAAGTGCTAATTTTCTCATTCTTTTCCTTTCACGATTTGTCACTATTTGCCAAATACAGAACTTCTTCTGTTTAGATTTGGATAGTGACTTTTTTTCTGAATAAGTGGGAAAAATAATGCTCATTTTTGAACCTATTTTTACCCCGAAAACGGCATTTGGTCACTGCGGTACCGGCAGTGGTATATACCGTTAATTATCCTATTATAATACAGGTCATTTCAGAAATTCAAGAGAAATCGTGTGCTTTTGTGGAAATGGTGAAAATTGTCTGCTGTCCCTCCTTTTTTTACAGGATTCTTTTTTTCAATACTAATATGTCATATTTTTTTGTTTCTGTCAAAAAATGTCGGGGTACTTGTTTCTTTGTGGTTATCTGCTTTCTTGGAAAAACCTTTCTTAAATAACCATTCTTAAAAATATTACATATTAAATGTGTAAGTATTCTATAAATATATTTCTTTGTATGGACATCCACCTTACAGGATTAATATGTCATTTATTTGAAATTTTATCAAAAATTTTCATAAAAGATCGGATTCTGAGCGAAAATCGGACAATATATAACTGAAATATAGTTAAATGCTTAGCCAATGATGGCAGAAAGGAAAAAAGAATGAGAAAAGAATCAAAAGAAATGGCTGTTACAGCCGCAACAATGAAAAAAGAGATTGTCAACACTGAGCAATATTTCGTCACTAAGTGCTAATTTTCTTATTCTTTTCCTTTCACAATTTATCACTATTTACCAAATACAGAACTTTTTCTGTTTAGATTTGGATAGTGCCTTTTTTTCTGAATAAGTGGGAAAAATAATGCTCATTTTTGAACCTATTTTTACCCCGAAAACGGCATTTGGTCACTGCGGTACCGGC
>NZ_JADPEX010000036.1:42131-43111 GCF_015668065.1 Ruminococcus sp. 1001713B170207_170306_F1
AATAAGTGGGAAAAATAATGCTCATTTTTGAACCTATTTTTACCCCGAAAACGGCATTTGGTCACTGCGGTACCGGCTGTGGTATATGCCGTTAATTATCCTATTATAATACAGGTCATTTCAGAAATTCAAGAGAAATCGTGTGCTTTTGTGGAAACCCAAACAATTACATATTATACAATATGTTGTAAATATCATATTTCAATTTCACAATATATAGGATTTCAAAGTTTTCGTTTTACAATATGTGTTGTATGGTGTTGACTGTTATGTTTAATTCTTCATGCTTACCAGGGCAGATAAGTGCCTGCATCATTATCATAATAATACCATCCATTTCCTTTTCCAACTGGTTCACCAGCTCCTTCCGCCTGTTGGTAAGGGATATAAGACCCGGTCTCCACAGTTTTGCAGTAACATATGTTCGCTTATTGCTTGAAAGCCTTTTGTTTCCTTGCTTTCAGGCTTTTTTATTTTTAAAAATTAGTCATGTTTTACTAGCGTTTTATATCGTTTTGCGTCATAATAAATATTATACGAAACGGAATGCTTGCCATGTACCTCAAAAAAACACCTAACCTGAATGGTCGAATTCGTCTTTCCATTGTTGACACCTATTACGATAAAGCTAAGAAATGCTCCCGTCAGAAAACAATAGAATCTATTGGCTGGCTGGATGAATTGGAAAAAAAGTATAATGACCCTATTGCCCACTTTCAAAAAAGAGCAGAGCAGCTAAAAGCTGAAAAAGCAGCCAGACAGGCTCCCATCCACTTTACTTTTTATGATTCTGACCGGCTTTGCATAGGTGACGATCTGAGAAAAAAACTTCGGCTATGCCGCCCTGAGCCAGATCTATCATGAGCTTGACCTCCATACTTTCCTAACGAACCGGCAGCGCCACTCAAAAGAACAGTATGATGCCAATACCATCATGAAGATGCTGGTCTATTCCAGACTTCTTTTCCCTGCTTCAAAGA
>NZ_JADPEX010000037.1:0-40857 GCF_015668065.1 Ruminococcus sp. 1001713B170207_170306_F1
AACGAAAGGGCAGTTAATGAAAAGTCTCAATACTGCTTTTTCGTTTGCACCACCTTCGATTCTTTCCTTAACGATTTTTCGTTCTCAGCGACTTCCCAATAAATGGGAATTTAACGTTCTCTTTTATGCCTATCAATAAGCAACAAAACAAACATAATAAACCATATCCCCCATGCAATCAAACAACCAATTCCTAGATATTGGATATCTATGATTATTCCAATAATAAAAGGAACTGACATAAACATCATTCTTTTTCCATATGCCTTACACATAGCATTCTCATCGTATTTCTTTCGTTCATCCGCTGATTTCATATTATAACCCGACAAGAAATTAGCAGCTTTTCCTTCTGATTTATAAAACCACATTCCAAACAAAAACATAATCACTGCCATCATAAAGTCAAAAACAATATAGATCATATAATCATAGAACATATAATACAATTTCTCCTTTCAGCCAATCACTCTTATCTCTTTGAATTTTCTACATTACTCCTCATCTTTGACCAAACATAGCAAATCAGTATATCCTGACTGCATAAGTAATTGCTTAAAACCAGAAAGCACTTCTTCTTTTGTATAATTGTTATTTTTCAAAAACTCACTATCCTTCTCACTAAGGTATTGGTAGAAAAGAGCTGCTGCCATTACCTCATTTCTGTCTGTATAATCAATGCTATCTAAAAGTATATTCTCTGCTTCGTTAATTTTCCCAGAATCAATCATATCAAGAAAATCTTTCAAATTTTTCCCTGATACTTCATATTTATTTTCTTTTTCAAGTTCAACAGAAACATACTTTTTCCCAAACATTAAAGAAAATAATACTCTTACCATTTCTTTTATCATTCGCATAATATAGTCTTTTTCGTCTGTGAAATACATTTTTCACCTCCATAACTACCGATTTTCCAACAATACAAGCAGGAAATTATTTATCATCTGTATTGTTTTCCTTTTTCTTATGAGTCGAACCCAAGCAAAGAAATGAAGAACCAAGACATAACCATACTATAGCCATAGAACTTTCATTTCCACTCGTAAAGCCAATAGCTGACGCTATGAAAAACAGAACTGATGCAATGTAAAATAAGATTGATTTGTTTATCCCTTTTTTCATAAATAAGCATCTCCTGCAAACAATAATTTATTTTAATAAATATTTTTTAAACGCTTTATGATTATCAAAGTGGACTTCTCTAAAAAACAGAACTAACCAAATAATATAGGTTGGTATAGCCATATATGGGGTTAAAAGGCAGGATAATGTCGCTCCTGCTAACATTATAACAGTCCATATGAAGCACTGATTTCTTATATCACGAGAGATCTGAGCTTTATCATACATTGCTTGTTCTTCTTTAGAAAATGAATTAAATCCTGAAACAAATTTAGTTGCTTTTTCCTTAAAAATCGCAAATAACACACCTATAATTACAAATGGTATAACCAAAATTATACATGACCAAAATCCTATATTCATAATACATACCTCCTCTTAAAATACCAATTTCTCAGTTTCAAAAGCTGGAAGTTATTGATCTTCTGAATCCAATCCAAGTTCTTTCAGCTCTTTTTCGTTTTGGATATCTTCAACAGTTTTCTTTCCAGTGATAGCACTGTAGGCTTCTTTGATGCCATTTTTCACTGCCCATTTGATAACGAAATACAGCGCAATCAAAATAACAATTGCGGTTCCTCCACTTATACCTAATTCATTCCACATAATTCAATCCTCCAAATTTCGATTTCTATTTTCGTTTCCATAGCATAGTGTACTCTTTTTCACCAGTAGCTTCATCCAAGCCTTCACATTGAATAATGAACGCTTCTCTTTGGTAAAAAGAAATTGCTCTGGCATTCTTCTGGTATACATTTAATCGTAAGCTAACTTTTTTATCCTTAACATAATCTAATAAAAGCTTACCTATGCCACATGACTGCATTTCATCGGAGACAAAAATACCTTCTATATATTTATCATTTAGTCCTACAAATCCTTGTATCATTTTATCTGCTTCAAACACATAAACTTCGTATTGTGACATCATTTCTTTTACTAATTCATAATTACTTTTCCAGTATTGATTGGAAATAAAATAATGGGCTTTCAGATTTGTCTTTAACCATATGTCAGCAATTCTATCGATATCTCCGTTCAGCAACTTTCTAATCATAACAAATTTTCTCCACAACTACATCCTTTATGCTTTTCTCTTTTTTTCATTCTATCACAAGCTCACCATTAATCATCATTTTTTTGATATTTTTTCTTTTCCCCCACTGTAAAACAGTCTCTGAGCGTTTCGTTATATAGAGGGGTACACATACAGAGCAAGATCCACCCATGTTTAACAGTATTGCCATTTGGCATCCTGTTCTCCTATGGGATTTATCTTGATGGGGATCTCCCCATACCCTCTCAATAACAGACGTTTCACTTGTCTGTTGGTTCCACCTAAAGGTGTTCACAGCACTATTTCTAATATCGGAAGGGACAGCCGATATTGAAATACGTGGATTCCCGGCGGGAGGAATAGTCTCAGCGAAAGGAGGAGTATGAGAACAAAAAACAAAGATAAAGAACTGAATCACAGACATTTTATAGGATTACGTCTTACAGATGTCGAACTGGATTTATTAGACCAAGGCGCTGCTTGTTTATCTGTTAGCCGATCAGAATATCTGAGGAAACTTCTATTGGAAAAGCAAATCCATCATCAGATTGAAGTTGTTGCAGACATGAATGATCTCAGAAAACTGGTCAGTGAATATGGAAAAATCGGATCGAATCTCAATCAGATCGCCAAGCATTTTAACAGTGGTGGCAGTCAGTCTCGTGCTATAGAAAATGAAATCCATCAGTGCATCACGGACTTATTCCTATTGAGAAAAGAGGTACTGAAACTGGCAGGTGGTATGAATGGCAATCGTAAAACACATTAAAAGCAGAAATGCAAATTACTCGGCTGCTATCAATTACCTTCTGTTTGAACATGATGAAAAAACCGGGAAAAAGATTGTAGATGAATCCGGACGAAGCATCCTACGAAAAGAGTTTTATATGGATGGACTGAACTGTGATCCGATGTCTTTTGACAAGGAATGTGAACTGACAAATGCTCATTTTCACAAAAATAAGAAACGTGAAGATATCAAAAGTCACCACTACATTATCAGCTACGATCCAGCCGATGTTACAGAAAACGGTCTTACCGGAGAGAGAGCACAGGCAATCAGTTTGGACCTTGCAAAGCAGATGTTTCCCGGATATCAGGCACTGGTGGTTACGCATACTGATGGTCACAATGAATCCGGAAATATCCATACTCATATCGTCATCAACAGTGTGCGAAAGACTGCAGTGGAAAGGCGGCCTTATATGGATAAACCACATGAGGAAGCCGCCGGTTACAAGCATCGATCCACTGATAAATTCATGAACACTTTTAAGAAAACCGTCATGGATCGGTGCCAACAGGAAGGACTTCACCAAATAGATCTTCTTGCACCGGCTGAGAAAAAAATCACTCAGAAAGAGTATATGGCACAGAAACATGGCCAACAAAAACTGGATGAGATCAATCAGAAAATCATCGAAGATGGTCTCAAGCCAACATCCACCGTGTTCCTTACACAGAAAGAATATTTGCGAAATACAATTGATGAATGTGCTGCCACATCCAATAGTTTTGATGAATTCCAATCCAAACTTCTGGAACAATTTCAAATCTCTGTGATTGAGCATCGTGGCAGATACAGCTATCTTCATCCTGATCGACAGAAGCGGATTACTGAACGTGCACTGGGAACACGATATGGAAAAGAATACCTGGAACAGACCTTCTTACGCAAGGATCCATTGGCCATTCTCTACATCAGATCTCACCTGCGCCTGGTTGTAAATCTCCAGACAAATGTGAAAGCAATGCAGAGCCCGGCTTATGCTCATCGGGTAAAACTTTCTAACCTGCAGCAAATGGCAAATACCATTATCTATGTGCAGGAACATGGATTTGATACGCAGTCAGATCTGAAAAACACACTGCTTGCCTCAAAGCAGGAACTAAAAGAAATGCAGACACAGGTTGCTCAGCATCATTCCGATCTAAGAATCCTCAACAATCAGATCCGTTATACCGGACAGTACTATGCAAATAAGGAAGTTTATTCCCAGTTTTCAAAAGCAAAGTACAAAGGAAAGTACCGGAAAGAACATGCGAAGGAAATTCAGAAATATGAAGAAGCCAGAGATTGGCTGAGATCCTTTTATCAGGATGGAAAGATGACAAGCCTAAAAACCTTGACTTTACAAAAAGAAAAACTGCAACAGCAGATAGCTTCCGAAGAAGAAGCAATAAGCAGCTTGAAAGAAAAATTAAAAGATTTGGATACTGCCGATCAGAATGTTGATTTCATTCTTCAGATGCAGATTCCGGAACCAGTAAGATCAAAAACCAAGGATCTCGAAAGATAACCATCACAAAACAAAGGAGGAACTATCACATGACACAAGAAGAATTTAATATTGTATTTGAACTTCAGATGAGAAAGTGTGCCGATATTCTGGCACATAAAAAGAAAGAATATACCGGTGACAATATTGACCGCCTCAGTGCATTCAAGATTGCTGCCGCTTTACAAAACTGCGATCCAAAAGCAGCACTGGCCGGTATGATGTCGAAACATGTCGTATCCCTTTACGATATGTGTTATTCCACTCTGTTACATTTTGACATGGAACAGTGGGATGAAAAAATCACAGACTGCATCAATTATCTGATCCTTTTAAAAGCTCTGGTAAAGGAGGAACAGGCCTATGGATCACATTGAAACAGCTATCTTAAACTGCTATGGAATCCGGGAAGCAGAACAGAATATGGTCTTTGCTGCCAGACTCACACAACACGGTCATACGATCCAGAACATGGCAGATCTGATGGATCTTTACCGTCAATCCTACAGTCAGAAGACTGTAGAAAACATTGCAGGGCTTCCGCATCCAACCGTGCAGAAATTCATGGTCATTACCGTAGCTGTTGTTGGTGCAAGCAGACGCTTCCTGGCACAGATCACAAGACATCAGAACGAAGTAAAGTACATGAGTGCATCTCTGCAGTACAGCAATTATTCCGGTCATGCTGCATTTGCTATTCCATATGGAATCATGAAAGCAGATAAAGAAATCCAGGATATTTACAAGAAAAGCTGTCAGTCAGATCTGGATCATTATGCAGAGCTTTGTGCCTTAGGCATTGATCATGATTCAGCCGGATATGCCACACCTCAGGGACTTCGAAACGTACTGATCATCAGCGCGACACCTTACCAGTGGAAGCATATGATTGGCCAAAGAACCTGCCGAAGAAATACGGATGAAACAAGGATTGTGATGCTACAGATCTGGCAAAGATTGTACAAATTAAGCCCGATCCTTTTTGCACCGGATCTGACCGGTCCATTCTGTCAGAGAGGAAGCTGCATGGAAAAACAGATGTCCTGCCAGAATCCTATTTCAAAACTTTGGACTCCTGCTGATATCTTAAAAGAAGATTATCCATTGCTCATCAGGAAGGAGGTGAGCAGCCATAAAGATTAAACTGATTGACTTTGGTCTGAAAGCAGATCATCATCCCTTCCGACCACATGAAAATGATGCCGGTGCGGATGTATTCATGCCTTATGATTGCGTATTAAAACCAGGCGAGGTTGCAAGAATTCCACTTGGATTCGGTCTCATCATCCCAGATGGATTTGCCGGATATGTCTTTCCACGAAGCAGCATGGCAGCAAAAGGACTGGTATGCGAACTTCCACCGATTGATTCCGGTTACCGTGGTGAGATTCATGCCATTATCAGCAATGTGAGCACATCTTCTCAGACCATTCATAAAGACACACGCGTCGGTCAGCTGGTGATTACACCGGTCGTGATCGCAGATTTTGTCCTGGACCTTGGTAATGAACGAGGAACCGGGGCTTTTGGAAGTACAGGAGAATAATACTATGATTACATTTGGAAGAAAATTAAAACACTTAAGACAGAAAAATCATCTCACCCAGAAAGAACTTGGCATAGCTGTTGGATTTCCCTACAGCTGTGCTGATGTCCGGATTGCTCAATATGAAGGCGATGTCCGAACACCAAAAGAGGATCTTATGAAACTCTTCGCATCAACACTCGGTGTTCCGGTTGAACTCTTTACCGTACCAGTACTCTCAGAACCTAGAGAGTATGAAGCGGCAGAATATTGGAGGTATGAGTTAGGGGCGGAGTTGGATTAAATTTATATTTCTACGAAGAAAGCCAAAGACATTTAACTGTTCACCCAATCAAACGTCTTTGGCTTATTTAATTACAACTATTTTTTTAGAGTTTTACCCAGTAACTCATACAGAGCTTCTGCCTCTTCTTGAGATAAAGTAATTCCTTTTCCCATTTTTTCATGTTCTGGTGCCCAGTCACGAATATCATATTTTTCTGCAGCTCCATTCCATGAAATCATATTTAATTCTTTTTTCCAACCTTTGGCACTTTCTGAAAGTATTCCTATTGGGTAACAAAAAACACCGTATTTCTACGGTGCGTTCTGTCAGATATATTCTGTTTTATGATAGCAGAAAACTGGAATTCACAGTTCTTCCATCCTTCCCATCTTCAGCGCCATAACAAGAGTTCCGGCTGCCATCACAAAGACACCAATTTCAATCACATAGATGGGAAGAAGCGCCGGACCTGCCACGGCAAAGAAGTCCACGATAAAATGAATCCCATATGCAAGAACCGCTGTAAAAGCCGCTGTCCTACATTTGCCTGCCTTTATCGCCCGGTAGATCAGCAGTGACAACCCGATATGCAGAATGATGGCACTGATTCTTTCGATTCCGCTTACAAAAAAGAGTGGTGCCGGTGTTGTCCATAGGGCCGACAGCTGTGACACGGTCTGGTTTGCAGACTCAGCAGGAAGTGCCGCCAACGTATTCTGCATGGCTCCGCTGTTGATCATCAGCATGGACACAAGATTGCTGATTCCGGAGAGTCCTCCGAGCAGAATGGCCTCCACACCGCCATGCCCGATTCCATACATCAGTGCATTTGGAAAATCCAGCCATTTCTTCATCCAGAACTTCATGGCAATCAGTCTTCCAGTCTCTTCAAAAACCGCTGCAGCCAAAGCCGCGTACACATAGTAAAGCCATGGCCTGCTCTGTGCGTTCAGTCCGCAGAACTGAATGACAAGAACATGCAGCAGCTGCTCCAACAGCATGGCAAACAGCAGATAGGTTCCTGCTCCGATAAAGAACGAAGAAATCCTTGCCTTAAGCTTCACCCTTCCTGCAATGAACAAAGCAATCGGTACCCCCATCGAGAGGACAACGGAGCAGATAACTCCCGCTATCGCCAGTCCTGATATTGTGTTCAATTCCATCTTTATACCTCCCTGATTCTTAAAAAATTCCTTTATTGTATTTGAACTGTCCATACAATATAAAGCCTAATCCGACAATAACTGCTGGAAGAATGATATAATCTATAATTATTTCACTCCAAAACGAAACAATAAAACCTAATACAAGAGATATTCCTATAATCAGCGTTCCTGTGCCGACTGTTTTTCCATACTTTGGTATATCTTCTTCCTTTACTTTTCGCCTGTTATAAGAGTGAATTGTGCTGATATTGCCTTTGATATTTACAATTCCCACAACAGATATGAACACTCCCAAAATCAACATTATAATATTTTCCATAATGACCTCCTAAAAATAAAATAGTTCCTCAAATTTTTTGTCCAATGCAATACAAAGAATTAGAGCCAATTTTGCAGTTGGATTAAACTGTCCTGTTTCAATAGAACTAATGGTATTTCTTGATACCCCTACCATTTCTGCAAGCTGAGCTTGAGAAAGATTTGCTTCTGTGCGAACTTCCTTTAAGTGATTTTTCAGTTGTAATTGTTCTTTCATATTCTCACCTCTAAAAGATGGCTAACAAATCCAACAAATGCCAAAATGGAAAACACAAAAAACAGAACAGTCAAGACCAAATCGCTCTTTCGCTTCATTTTGATAAAACGAACTAACCATTGTGTTGCAATAATGCTGAAGTATATAACCCACGGACTATAAATCATAGTATGAGCAAGCACAGAAGATAACAGCGAAAGTAAACAACACACTAAAGCACCAACTCTGCTTGCGTGACTTCCGGCTTGATATACCACTTCCATTTCAGCCAAGTCCTTATTGCGATGTTCTTTTCTGCTTGCATTTAAGATTTCGTCCTTTTTCATAAAAACACCTCCATGCCAAGTTTTCTTTGCATATTTTAATTATACACATACCAAGTTTTCTTGTCAATAGAGTCATAAAAAAGTTACAACCGATATAAGAGATAACTTTTCTACCACTTCGATTATACTCACGACTTAATGACTTCTTGAATACATGCCGAAAAAGAAAAACTGCCATCGGTTTGACAGCAGTTCTTCTTCGGTTGGTATCCGTTAGGAATACACAATATCATTCAATACAATCTCATCGGCACAGGCTCGAATGTTATTCATCAATCCTATCCATCTCATCATATCCGTTGCTTTCAGTTCTTCCGTTACACCCTGCTTAAACGCTAGTTTTTGCCCTTTAATCGTGGTATTACTTATAGCAAAGCACAAAATAAGGCCCAAAAGGGCACTTTCCCTTTTGAGCCTATACACTTTATTAGCTAACGTATTTTGCTTTCATTTTTCCTCATGGTCATGAGGCTTTTTTTTCTTAAATCGCATTCTATGAATCCTTCGATTGTTCTTTCTGTTCTTCAATAATTCGTTCTGTTGCTTTATGAATTCTGTCCTTAGAATAGGGTGGTCTTAAATTCAATGACAACCGTCCTTTTCTGATCATATACGTTTCACTTCCATCCTCAGAAAATCCTTTCAACCAGCAATCATCTGGATACTTCTCAGCAAAAGTCCGTAACCGTTTCTGCAAGCTCTGATTGAAGGTATACACATCATAGAATCCGTCATCTTCATTGGTCAGAATAATCGTTTCTTTTTCACACTTTAACCTTCGCATATTCTACCCCCGCTTTCTTTCCATTTCCTGATCCAGATATTTTGGTATCGGCTTTCCGGACCGGCGAGCAATAGCAATCTGTTTCTGATGGAGTCGCTTGATCACAGATCTTCGTTTCTTAGGTTTATTATCCTGTTCATTTCGGGAAGTCTGTTTGTTGCTGTGGGCATCAGAGATCTTTTCTGGATTCTTCTTCTGATTATTCACCAAACCATCCACCATATCATAATTGGCTTCGGTACCGGATTCTCTGCTTCGTTCATAAGTGCCGTTCTGGTAGAACTTCTGGTAATGTTCCAGACGGATTTGACCATCTTGTTTTAACTGTTCGACTGAATTTAGCGGTGCCTGCTGTTGAATGTAATTATGGATCTTTTGTTTTGTTTTTTCGTCGAATTTCTTACATTCTTCGACAACCATTTTTCCATAGGCATCCAGGATAATACCCTGGGCCTGATCTCGGTATACCTGATGTTCCATCAAATAAAACTGTTTTCCATCAATAATGATGGTGTCTGTTGCAATCCAGTTCCCCTTTTTCCCATTAATCTGATAATTCTCAGTTTCCATAGTGATCAGTGCACCGGATGTGTTGATACGAATAAATCCGGCCAGATACTGTGGATAGTTCTCATCTACATAGTAGCAGCTGATTTCTCCATTCTTGTTCAATACGAGCACGTCACTGACTTCGCATTGTTTTTTCGTCCGTTTCCAGATGTCAGCGACTTTTTCATTTTCCTGCATTTCATGAATCGAGATTAATCGGTAATTTTCGACAGTAATCGACACATTCTGCTGTCTTGCCTCTTGATATGGCAGATGCCACAGTGCTTTTCCTGCTGTCTGCTGATCTACTCGGTAGACTGCAAATTGATTAAGCTTCATAGGCATCGTCCTCCAAGTTATTCAGATAATAATTCAGATCCAGAGAATAGTAGTATTTGTCTTCGATCTGCTGTAATTTTCCAACTGTAGAATTGATGATCTCAATCATTTCATCATTCTCAGGATCACTTTCTTCCTGTTCCAAAACTTCCAAAGCTTCTTTCAGTGTTTGGATTGTTTCTTCCTTTGTGTGCTGCTGGAAGATAGCAGTAATAGTCAGTTCGTTTTCTTCCAGGTTTACATTTCTCATAGGCTCATTTCCCCCCTTTTCTTTTTCGGTATTGGTTTCATCTGTATATTCAGCTCCTTCTCGTTTTTTTCTTCGCTTATATTTTTTTCGTTATCCACTTTCTTATTGGATTCCAGAGGATTTTCCATATTTGGATGTCTTTCTTCCAAGTACTTTTCCACACGACTGATTGCATTTTGCACATAAGAATTTTCTCTAAATCCAGGAATCGAATTCAAAAATTCTTTCTGTATTTTTCCTTCGATCATCAGACTCTGCATTCCTTCATAATCACTTCCGTCTTTCAGATCAAAGCCAACACATTTCAGTCCATGCATACGTTCTGATGGGATTTTCTCATAAGCTTCCAAGGCTTCTGGTAATGTCAGGTCATAATGTACTTCACCCATTACAGGAAATTCAGCACATTCAGCCGCATAAAAACTGATACATGTAAGATCATTTTCATAATCCACATTTTCTATTTCCGGGACAATATCGAGTATTTTTTCTCTTTGTGCTGCAAAGTCTGGAAGTTCTGCAAATCCAAATCGATCCACGTAATATGCCTGCATATCCCCACCACGGTTTGTAATGATAACATCACTGACCGACATAGAATGTGATTTATAATCTGCCGGTGGATTATCGTTGAATACGGCATACAAATCATCCAGCTTTTCATTTTCATGTAATCTGCCAGAATAGACACATTTATAATTTGCTGCATCGATTGTAATGCCATCTTCTTTGACCATTGCCATATTCATAAATAAATGTTGTTTTCCCGGTGTGCCTTCATCCACATGGTAAATCGCATAGCGGTCACCATTACCTCTGAACATTTCTTCCTCTAGGGTATAATCAAACTTAAATGGATACAAAGCCCGATCAACTCTTTCCGAAATATCCGTTCCTTCTGCAATCGTATCTTCCAGCCAATCTTTGATATCTCCCCATGATTCAAACTGCAAATACCCGGCAATTTCATGTGTCCCATCCGGTGCCAGTACAATATGTCCCGGTTCGCTTTCCCGATAATCATAGCGGTATCCGGCTGCTTCCAGTGCATCTACCAGAATGCCGTATTTTTCATGTAATTCTGTTTTTTGTTTTTCTTCAAGAATGATTTCCAGTTCTTCTGTAAGCTGATCGATCATTTCACCGGCTGTCTTGCGGATCACATCCATAGATGCTTTCATTTCCTTCATTTCCCGGCTGCTGCTCCAACCTGCAATATAAGGAAAACTGTAATCCGATGTATCCAAACCAAAGGAAGAACACACACAGTAAGCAACGGATTCTGCTTCAACTTCTTTTGTCAGACGGTCTTTTTCTACACCAAGGCTTTCCATGATTTCCTTGTCATGCAGTTTAGCATGGGCGGTTTCATGAATAGCAGTCTTTAAGGTCTGACTTTCACTGAGCCCTTTTTTGATCACGATTTCCTTGTCTGCATTATGATAATATCCATTGGCATTGCCATTGATCTCATCGAATCGTATCGGCACTGGGGATATTTTCTGAATAGCCTGCATGAAAGAATCAAAATCCTGCACAGCTGCAGTCAATAATTCCGGTGCTAGTGTCTGGATTGGTTCCCCGGATGTCTGAGCAATATCAAAGACGGTAACTGCTTTAAAATGTGGAACCGTAACTTCCACTTTTTCAGTCTTAGGTTTTCCATCGGTTCCCATGATTGGTCGCTGATTTTCATCCAGGACCTCTTTTTCCTTCATTTTCTTATATGGTGCTGGTGCGATGATCGTAATTCCTTTTTCGCCCTTCATGACCTGTCTACCCATGGACTGCCAGTTTTTGTAGCTGGTAACAAGTGTGGCATCCGGTCGCTGCATAGCAATCAACATTGTATTGTTAAAGGAATAATTGTGAAACTTTGCCATGGTTTTAAGAAATTCCTGATAGCGGTTACTTGTAAAAAGTTCTTCCACACCGGATTCCAGTGACTGCATAATGCTGTCCATATCTTTTCCCTGAACAGGCAGTGGAATAGTAGTAGTTTTATTTTGTTCTGTCATAATACTCCTTTCCAAAAACGCCCTACGACATTTCTTTATGCCGCAGGGCGTTTGCTCATTTAACGTTTTTCATGCTTGGTATTAAAGTTCCATATCATGTTTCTTTGCTTTCGGTTTCTTATCCGGCTGTTCTTTTCCGGCTTTCTCCGTTTTTGCAGCCTGTGCTTCTTTTTCTTTCTGACGTTCTGTGAATCTGTCAGCTTTTTCAAAGACATGATCCTTTGTATCAAAGTGATATACATCATTGGTAAGGCGTTCTGCGGGGGCTACCTGAGTGGCATTTACTTCTTTTACCATATCTCTTAACATTTCTGCATCCACTTGCCCGTCATCTGGAAAGACCAGCATTTGATGGATGGATGATGGCAAAATGAAGAAATCATTTCCAAGAAGTTCCCCCATGTTATCCATGAATTCCGGATAAAAGATCACACCGGCTCCATCAATTCTTTCTGTATTCGTAACAAAAAAGAATGTCGGCATCTCACTTGATTCCTGCAATGTTTCCTGCAGCATTTCACGTTCATCCGGTGTCAGCATGAGAATATTTTTCTGATACATTTCATCTATCAATGCACCTATACTTGATACCTCCGGGACCATAACTCGCGGTGAACTTTTCATCGCATCTTCATGAAGCTGTTCTGCCGAGATTCCATACTGTTCAAGCAGATCATTCTTGATAAACATGGAACTTAATCCATCCTGATCCTTGCCTACTGCCACATGATAGGTAATTGCGAGGTCTTCCTTCAGCTGATGCGGCGCATTTTCGAGGACTTCTTTATTTGCTTCGGCTGATGATACACGGATAAACAGCTTGTCCTTCACGTCTTCATAATTTAAAATGGACTTCAGATCAATCTGTATCGGTGTCTCAATGACTATATCTGCAATCTTTCTGCATACAGTTTCCATTGTTACGCCAGGCTGTGCTTTATATGCTTCATACAGCTGATTAAGATTAATCGTCGGGGTAAGCATCTCACCTTCTTTTCTCACCATCAATCCCGTATAGGCACGGTTCAGTTTCTGACACTCCATCGTTGATACTTCTGCATTCTCATAATCCTTTGGTAAAAAGAGTTTGATATTGTCCTTTACTTCATTTACAAATTCATTAAAATTCATTCTTCGTTTCCTCCTCTAATCTGTTTTCTTATTTCTTTTTGCTTTTGTTTTTTGGTTTCTTTTGTGGAAAGGATAAAGAAAAATTTACCCTTCCGGTTTCATCTGCATCCATAAGAAGATCTGCCTCAAAGTACATATTCTTCTTTTTGGAATACAGGTCTTTTACATGCACACTTCCACTTTTCAGAAGTTCTGCAGCCATCTTCTTATCCATGGCTTTTTCCATGCTCTGCAGATAGCGATTTTCTTTCCAGAGAGCAAAATGGCAATCGTGGTTACTGCAATAGAAGTTGGTTTTACTTTCGTATACCAGGCTTCCACATACCGGACAGGTTCCAATACTTTCTCTGGTCTGAAATCTTCTTGTTTCTTCTTCGGAGATTGCATCGCATCCATTCAGCATCATGGTGAGCATGTTTTTGATCCCGGTCATAAACTGTTCCGGTGCAATTTCTCCATGCTCCATCAAAAGCAGCTGATTTTCCCATTCTGCAGTCATACTTGCAGATTTCAGAAAGTCTGGCAGGATCTCCACAAGGACTTTTCCATCATCTGTTGGAAGAATCTTTTTTCCTTTTCGGGTAGCATATTGGGAATAGATCAGTTTCTCGATGATACCGGCTCTTGTTGCCGGAGTTCCTAATCCTTTCTTTTCCGTATCTTCATCGAATTCCTTATTTCCAGCTGTTTCCATTGCCGCAAGGAGAGTATCTTCGCTGTATGGTTTTGGTGGCGATGTAAAATGTTCTGTCTTTTCTGCAGCTACAGCATAGAAAGTCTGTCCCTGGGTTACTTTCGGCATCCTCTCTTTCATTTCCTGATCCGGATCTACGATTGCCATGCGATCCTTATTTTTGAAGCAGTTTTCAAAGAGTTTCCATCCATCCTGCAGAACAATCTTTCCTTTTGCTTTGAAGATTTCTCCCTGGCATTCCACTTCAATCTCTGTTTCCTGGTAAATGTGATCCTTACTCATTGCCATGACCGTATGGACTGCGATCAGGAAGAGAATCTTTTCTTCCCAGGATTTCAGTTCATCCAGATGGCTGGATGCAAGCTCCATCGTTGGGATGATTGCATGGTGATCTGTCACTTTGCTGTTATTCATGACTTTCTTCACATCTGGCTGCTCCGGCTGATCAAACGGACCTGTCAGTTGATATTTCTCATAAATCTGACGAACCACATTTCTTGCGGTCTGCTCCATATCTTCGGTCAGATACTGGCTGTCCGTTCTTGGATAAGTGATCAGTTTCTTTTCATACAGGCTCTGAGCGGTATCCAGTGTCTGTTTGGCTGTCATTCCGTAGATACGGTTTGCTTCTCTCTGCAGTGTGGTCAGATCATAAAGCTTTGGTGCTTTTACTTTCTTTTCCGTTTCTTTTACTGCTGTGACAATAGCTTCACTTCCTTGGCATCTGCTTCTTAACTGTTCCGCCTCATCCGGATCAAAGATTTTTGGCTTTACAGCCGGAATTCCATCACAATCGAGTTCCACATTGAAATACTTTTCTTTCTGGAAATTGCTGATCTGTCCGGCACGTTCCACCAACATGGCAAGTGTCGGTGTCTGAACCCTTCCAACGGTCAGCTTTTTGAAGTACTTTGTGGTGTAAGCTCTGGTTGCATTCATTCCTACCAGCCAGTCAGCCTGAGAACGGCATACAGCAGCTTCGGCCAGATGTCGGTATTCCTCTGCGGATCTCAGATGCTGCATTCCATCAAGGATTGCTGAATCTTCCAGAGAACTGATCCATAATCGTTTCACCGGCTTTTTACTTCCGGATAAGTCATAGACATGTTTGAAGATTAATTCTCCTTCACGTCCGGCATCACAGGCATTTACGACGTATTCAATTTCCGGACTGTTGAGCAGTCTTTTTAAGATATAGAACTGATCTTTCTTATCTTCTGAGACTGTAACTTTCCAGTCTTTCGGGATGATCGGGAGATCTTCATATCTCCACTGGCTAAATTTCTCATCGTAGACATCCGGTGAAACATACTCGACCAGATGTCCGAAGCACCAGCTGACCATACAGTCGGTTCCTCTTAAATATCCGTCTTCTCGTTCCTGTGCTCCAATCACTTCTGCGATTGCTCTTGATACACTTGGTTTTTCTGCAATTACTAAATACATGATGTATAACCTCCTTCATATAACGAAACGGAGAGAGCATGTTTTACAGTCCCCTCCGCTAAAAAAGTTTATTTATTATTCATTTTCTTCAAAATCTTCGTCTTCAGACTCTTCCTCATCCGGAATTTCTTCCAGTCCACCTGTTTCCAACCCTTCCGGCTGATCATCCTCGTCTTCCTCTTTCTTTAGCTTATAGATCTTGAAGTAGTAGTATGCTGCTACACCGCCGAGAGCCAGGATCAGGATTGTTGCCATTGCACCCATATTGGTTTTGGTAGATGCTGTTTTCTCCGGATCAACGGTAGCTTCCTTGTCTACATCCTCATTATTTGTTTCATCCAGCACAACCTTTGATGTATCTGGCTGTGGTGTTACGACAGTAGCAGTGCTGTCTTTATCCAGAAACTCTGAAAGATCATTTTCATCAATCTGGGATAACATATAGACATTCTGGGATGTGGCACTGCGGTCGATCACGATATAGAAAGTATTATTATTCTTCGTTGTAACTGTAAGAAACTCCTTTGTGGAATCATCGGTAATGTCATCTTTAACTTCACCATTTCCAGGTGTCGTAAATGCAGTTCCCTTGTCTGTTCCATCTTCTGGCAACACCTCACTTGTACTTGCCGCCTCGTCCTTTTTGTCTTCTTTGTCTGTTGACTGCTCTGTCTGAGTTGTCTCTGCTTTGGATGCCTCTGCTGATTCATCCACATAGGCAAATGCTGTGGTTGATGCTGTAAAAAGCATCATGACTCCCAACAACACTCCTGCCATTTTCTTATTCATTTTCTTCCATTTCACCATTCTGATTTTCCTCCTTATTTTTTTCTGTGAATACAAAGGAGCCCGAACCTTCTTCGTCAGACTCCCTGCTTACCTGAAATTTAACTGTTCCCTTCTGGATACCATCCAAAAGATCATATAACTGACCATTCTCCATCTTCATACCACGGATGCACCTGATCATCTCATTGTCCTCTTCCTGCTTTAATGCAGCCTGGACACCTCTGAGATATTGCTGCAGATCCGCAATCTTTTTCTCTGTCTTGGCAATCTCATCCAGATATTTTTTAATCTTTTTATTCAAACTTTCACCTCCCTTCGTTCACCCCTTTATGGCAGTCTTCCAAAGCACATGAAGTGTTGCTGCCAGTAGGATGTGCTGATATTTGAGTAATGGATCGGATCCCCGCAATGGATCATCATATTATTACCGACATAGATACCCACATGGCTTGCACCAGATGTGTTATACGTTCCCTGGAAGAAGATCAAATCTCCTGGTTTTGCTTCTTGCGGTGATACATAAGTACATACGCCTCTTAATCCATCCGCGGTCAATCGTCCATAGTTCCAGCCATTACCACAGTGGTTAATGACATAAGATACGAAACCTGAGCAGTCAAATCCGGACGGAGAGTAACCGCCCCATACATAAGGTACTCCCAGATATTTTTCTGCTTCTCGAATCATCCGAGCGAATTCTTCATCCTGCAGTGCTTCCGGTGGAATCTCATAACTCATTCCATTACCGCCTGCTCCACTGGTCACATTGTTTACATCCCACAGATAATTTCTGTTTCCATAGGTCGTATTTAATGCATTGTAGATGATCAGCTGCTCCGCATTCAGATTGGCTCTTGCCACAGCATCAAAGCTTCCATTTGTCAGTGTCACATATAGAATCTTCTTAGTGCTTGTACTGGTAACCGTTACTTCCTGACTGCCATTGTCATCTGCGATATAGGCTTCCCAGGTCTGATGTCCATGAGCAGAAGCGGCAGCATGGTTATCATAGTAAACGTCAAACTGCACACCATATCGTGCAAAGGCTCCGGTATCCTCAACCGTGTATTCCACACCATTCATTACTACCTTAGTTCCGATCGGCACAAATGGATTGGATGCATCTACAGCAATGGTATGGTTTGCAGTAGGATATGCCCCACTGGCAGTTGGGCCTCCGGACCATACGCCACAACAGATTCGACAGTTACAATATCCGCTGGTCACTACCTGTCCTAATGATTCTCCGACTCGAACATTTCTGGTTTCTGTCACCGTTTCTGTTCGACCTTCTGTATTCAGATGATATTGTGCTTCAAAAAGAGATTGCAGCTCGTTTTCAACATCTGAGTACGTCCAGTCCCCATATTTTGCGGTAAGATACGAGATAAGATGGTATGGATTATGACCAATCTCAGCAATGTTGTACTGATACTCGTCATAATTCGGATGTCTTCGTTCCATCTCATTAATCTGCTGGTTCAAGGCACTTTCCAAAGCAGCATATCTGTTTTCGGCAGCATAGATATCCTCGTCTGAACTTGGATACGTTGTAATACCAATCACAGATCCAGCTCCCTCGATAGAAGCACTGCAGCTCCCCAGAGATACTGAAATGACTAGAAAAAGAAGCGCAAAAATACCGATGCCTGCGAACATGGCACGATTACGCTTTATAATCTCTTTCAAGGCAATCTTTGCTTTTACCGTCATGTTCTCGACACCGGCAATGGTTGTTGCTCCACCTAGACTGCCAACGGATTTTCCGGCTCTGGCTGCCCGGTATGCATCCTTATATCGTTTTTTCTGAAAGAAGCGGTTATAGAAATGTCTCTTTTGCTCAGCGTTCTTTACCGATTCTGCATGTTTGACTCCTTCCATACTTTCTGCAGAACCAAATTTCAGTTTCTTTTCTACGGTAGCCTCACGATAACCTCTGCGATGGGTTTTCACATCCGTCCGTTTGCTGCGGATCTGAGTATGACGCAGACCACGTAACGCATCTTCTGTTTCACGCTCTACAAGTCTGGCACTTTCCACACCTGCATTTTCATCTGTTTCTTCCTCTTCGGAAGAGACTGCTTTCATGCCAGATATAACAGCTTGTGTGGCAATGTATTTCCCGGCTGTCCCTCCCGGTTTCATGCCAGCACCTTTCACCATCTGATTTCCTTCATCATCAAAGGATAATCTTCCGGCTTTTGCCTGTTCTTTGGTCATCTGTTTTTGCAGCTGTTTCTTCCGAATGGATTTCTTTTGGCTGTTCAGAGTGTTATCATCATCCGGGATTTTTTCATGGCGATGCAGTTTCTTTCGATATCCGGATACTTTTTCTTCCGGTGTAACTTCAACTGTATTCTCAACAGCTTCCTGCCGGACAGAAGATTTCCGGATCTTTTCCATCTGCAGTCGTTTACCTTTTCCCGATTTTGAATCTTCATTCTCAGCCTTTTTCCGTTCCCGTTCAGGAACAAATTCTTCTTTAGTTTCCGGTCGCCCACGGCTCCTGTGACTGATATCTTTTACACTACCATCATGGAGATTTTCTTCTGTCAGACCATCTCTGGTCATCTTTGCGACCTTTTTATCTTTGCCTTTAAATTCTTTTCCAGCTATAGGTCATCACCTCCTGGCACAACTTTTCTTTCTGTACTCATTCAGTTCCTGGCGTCCTATAATCGGGATACCAGGATAACCATCTGCCTGTGTCCTGATTGCCGGAGAGCTCGCCTGAATATGAAATACCCAGTTCAATTCACTCGGATCTCTCGGCCAGAAACCATTGATCAGCATAGCCTCCTTGAACTGATTGTTGTGCAGATGGATCTGGGTACGTTTATACAAAACTTCTTTCAGATCATCACTGGTAAGATGCGGATAGATTTTCTGTGCCGGATAAAAATTCCAGAATACCCAGTCAAGGATAATATTCTGTGTTTCCAGCGGAAGTTCATACAGATGATGATCATCATTGACTGTATGAACACGGTATCCAGGCTGTGCATTTTCCAGATTTTTCATCTGAATGTAAGGATTATCCTGGTTCCACTGCCTGATTCGGATCTTATCGATTTCCTTCATGTTTTTCCGCCTCCATTTCTTTCTCTCGTTTTTCAACTTCTTCCGGTTTTGTAGTCATCAAACTGTACAGCTTCAAGGTCTTATCGAACTTGTCCTTAAATGGAATAATTGTTGTTCCATAGAAAAGAAGTCCTTCTCCTTCCCCGGAATTCGTCACATAAGACAACTGATATGGGGAAATATTCAGCTGTTTTGCGAGGATCTGTCTGTCACCTGCCGCCTGGTTCAGCATCAGGATAAAATCACTGTTCTCAAAGATATTTTCAATTTCCCTGCTGGCAAGAAGATCCTTAATGTTCTGAGTGATACCAGTCGGTACACCTCCCCATTTACGGAATCTCTTCCAGATTTCTACGGAATAAGCTGCTGTCTGTTCTTCTTTGAGCAGAAGGTGGAACTCATCGATGTAGTACCTGGTGGATTTGATGCCACGGTTGATCGTAACTCTGTTCCATACCTGATCCTGGACGATGAGCATTCCGATTTTCTTCAGCTGCTTTCCAAGCTCTTTGATATCAAAACAGACAATTCGATTATTCAGTTCCACATTGGTTCTATGGTTGAATACTTTCAGTGATCCATTTACATAGATTTCCAGTGCTGTTGCAATTCTCTGGGCCTGTGGTTCTTTCTGCTTTCTGAGGCAGTCATACAGGTCACCAAGGACCGGCATGTTTTCCGGTTTTGGATCTGCAAAGTACTTCTGATACACCAGTGGAAGACAACGGTCGATCACTGATTTTTCCTCTGCTTCAATACCATCCCTGCTTCCCATGATTAGCTCACATAAGGACAGGACAAAATCAGATTTCACACCAAGTGGATTGTCATCATCGGAATAATCCATATTGATATCCATCGGATTGATATAATCCTTACTGGTTGGTGAGATGTGTACTACCTGTCCGCCAAGTGCATGGACCAGCGGGTAATACTCGCCCTCCGGATCTCCGATGATAATGTCATCCTTCGTAACAAAGAACGCATTGGTGATCTCTCTTTTTGCTGCAAAGGATTTACCGGATCCAGGTGTACCAAGGATCAATCCATTCGGGTTTTTCAGCTTTTTACGATCCACCATAATCATGTTGTTACTAAGGGCATTCAATCCGTAATATAAGGATTCTCCCGCCATAAATAGTTCCTGTGTCGTAAATGGAACAAAGATTGCTGTGCTGGTAGTCGTAAGAGCCCGCTTGATCGGGATATGATTTACTCCCAACGGAACACTACTCATAAGTCCTTCTTCCTGCTGATAATCCAGACGTTTCAGTACACAGTTATATTTCTGGGCGATACCGGCAGTCTGGAAGATGGCATTATCCAGTGCCTGCTTTGTCTTTGCGGTATTTAAAAAGAGCGCTGTTACAAGGAACATACGCTCATTTCGTGACTGCAGGTCTTCCAGAAGCCTTTTCGCTTCTCCGCCATACGTGTTCAGATCCGATGGGATAATATCCATATCATATCCGGCCCGGACTGCTTTTTTCTGTTCTTCGATTTTCATACGATTGATATCCGTCACTTTGCTTTTTACCAGCTTGATTGCCTTCATCTGATCCACCGACTGCACATGCAGGTTGACGATCAGGTTCTTATCAATATCCAGAAATTCTGCCAGCATCTTATCCGTAAGCTCCGGCGCCAGGATCTGCAGATAGGAGACAGCCCCGATGGTATTTCCCATCTGGAATGTATTTCTGTCCCGGAACACAAAACTGGTCGGTGCCACATAATCCTTTGTATTGAGTCCTGTCCGGATCATGGATCCATAGTCAAACTGGAAATCTGTCATCACATCCGGATTGAATGTCTCATACAGGATCTGCAGACGTTCCACGCCATTCAGCGGATATGCCGGAACTCCAAGGATCTTGAAGTTGTTCAGGATATCTGATTCAATACGTTCCAGCTTTGGCTTTGCTTCCCGGATATTATCCGCTTCGATGGAAAAGGTGATATATTTTGACTTCACCAGACCGTTGTTTCCTTTTGCCAGCTGCTGTTTCAACATCTTTGCGTATTCCATACGGACATCATCAAAAGCATCCTCCTGTGGCCGGATCCGGATGACCTGTTCAAATTCTTTCATGCTGCTTTTATGATTGATAAAGCTCAGCTGAAAATGGATACTGGCATCAAAGTAATTGAGGAAATCACACCAGTTTTCAAAGATTGCATTTTTATCTTCATTCTGAGCCAGCTGGTAGTTGATGTCATAAAAGCGGATACACTTAGAATAAGTTTTTCCCTGTACCCTGCAGATTCCATCTCTTCCCATTTCCTTATAAGCGATCGACTGCTGGACGGACAGTTTTTTCTGCCTGCGTTTCTCTTCCTGCTTTTCTTTTTTCTTTTTCTCTTTTCTGTCTACTTTTTTGTATCCGGTATCTGCGACAGTTTTCTTATTTTTCTTTTTTTGCAACCGTTTTTCCTCCTTTCGGTTTTCCTGCATCCGGAGACTGTCTGATCTGTTCCGGATCTGTCTCATAATAGTTTTCAGTTTCATATTTTCTGACGAGCGGACGAAGAAACTTCACCCGGATCATATGCATCAGAACATCTTCCAGATGCATCCCGTCTTTTTCGTACATGGCAAATAAAAATGCCGGTAACATTAAAAGCACCATGACCGTTGCTGCATTACTGTTTCCCATCACATTACGCAAGAGAAAATAGCTTGGAATTCCCATTGCAGCACCTATCCCGATACAGATCAGCTGTCTTTTGGTCAGGTTAAATGCCACTTTATTCTTTACCTTCGTTAAATCTTTCGGTACGCTGACATATGCCATGATTTTCACTCCTTCCTGTAATTTAGTGCGCGTTAAATATCGACTTACTTAAGGATGCCGTCTTAAAGAGGCTGTAACATAAGATCACCGTGTAAGCCATAACGCCAAATAATGAAGAACTCAGATTATCTGAATACTGGATACCTGCAACAAGCACTGCATAGATTGCAACGCATACCATCATCAGAAATGCCTGGAAAGCCAGGGCAAAGAGTCCTCTGAAATAATTCGTGCCGATCTGTCCCCATTCTCTGTTACTCATAGTTGCGAATGGAATCGGCGCAACTGAGGTATATAGGTAAATCTCTATCATACGTCCATACATGATCACTGTGATCAGTACAGACAGGATCTTCATACAGAAGCCGACGATAAGGGTTTCCAGCGCCAATACAACAAGTTCTCCGATTTCCATACTTTCCAGTGTTGTGGAAAGATCCGTCAATGCCGAAGAAATATCAATGGCGGTACTTCCTGTGATAACACCGGCCGCAGAATTAACTACGTGCTGACCCACATCGAATACCGCCATTGTGATCGTAAATGTGTTACTCACCAGATACACAGCGATCCACATTTTTACGAAGTACTTGAAAAACATCCAGGTATCAATATCATGCATGTTGTTACGCTCGGTCAGCATAGAAATCAATTCGTAGCAGAGTACGAGTGTGATAATAATACCTGCGATCGGCATGATCACGGAATCCGATAGGTTCCGGATCATACTGAATATGCTGCCGTTCCACCCTTGCGGGGTCTGTCCAACCTGGGTAGCGATCTCACCGGTCTTTTGATTGACATCAGTAAACATCGTGTCCAGGTTGGAAGTGATCATCCCGGTTAAGAGTTCCCTCATCCATTCCTCAATCGCATCAAAAATCTGACTGAACATGGATCTCTACTCCTTTCTCTTAACCAAATAATCCACTCAGAAGCGGGATCAGCTGTGTTCCGATCAGGATAACACCACCACCGCTCATCAGCTGCTTAATTCCCTGGGATTTTGCACCCGGGTTGTCGTTTCCATAACCTTCCATCAGGTTGATTACGCCCCAGACACCAAGACCAGCACCGATTGCAACGACCAGTGTCTGAAGGATATTGATTGCACTGCTAAAAAAAGCCATAATCAAATGTATGAACAAACGCTTTTCTTATGGTCTGTAAGCGTTTGGCTCTACTCCTTTCCCTTTTATTCAGACCTTTTTGTATCCTTATCAGTAGTAGCAGGGTGCTCGAATTCTTTCTTTCATATCAGTCCTCACCTTCCTCAGCTTCAATCGCTGATACGTCTTCTTGTGTTACAGTTACTTCATACATTTCAAATTCTGTATCTTCGGACATCACCAGTCGGTGTGCCAGATACTTTTCGACATCAAACGCATTATTCTTATTAAAATCGGCAAGCTCTTTGTACCGTTTATGCTTTGTGATGTCATATTTGTTGCTTAAAAACGGCCGGACTCCACGAAGCTGTAAGATACATTTTTCTCCATCCATGACCGCCAGCTCATCTCTACTCATCAGTTCTTTTCCAGTCTTTTGATAATTCAGCCCATAGGACCGGTTGCTACCTCTGGTGTCTGATGTGTTGTAAAGATCTATGGTTTCCTTTCCCAGGGTTTCTGATATTTCTTTCAGTGTGGAACTTTCCTTTCCACCCAGGAAAAGAACGGTGTCACAGTTACCCGTGATCGTCTCAGCCGCATCCTTATAGATTGTTTTCAGCTGAGATTGTGACTGCAGAATGATAGAAGCGGAGATTTCCCTGCTTCGGATCGTAGCAATCAATTTGTCGAATTTTGGGATCTGTCCGATATTGCTGAACTCATCAAGAAGCAGTCGTACATGATAGGGAAGCCTGCCTCCATGCTCATCATCCGCTTTATCACAAAGCAGGTTAAAGAGCTGGGTGTACATGATTGCTACCACAAAGTTGAATGTGTCATCTGTATCACTGATGATGACAAACATAGCTGTTCTCTGATCACCGATCATATCCAGTTCCATCTCGTCATAGGACATGATTTCTCTTAGTTCCTGAATATCAAATGGTGCAAGTCTGGCACCACAGGAAATCAAAATCGATTTTGCAGTTTTGCCGGCAGCAAGCTTGTACTTGCGATATTGCCTTACTGCAAAGTGTTCTGGATTTTCTGCTTCCAGCTCTTCAAACAATTCATCCACTGCATTTTTAAATTCTTCATCATCCTCCCTGGTCTCACTGGCATTGATAAATTCCAACAGAGTAGAAAAGTTCTGTTCTTCCTCTGGTGCCTCATACCAGATGTATCCGATCAGTGCAGAATACAAAAGACGTTCGGCCTTCACCCAGAAATCTTCCGTTGATTTTTCGCCTTCACCCTTGGTATTTGCGATAATGGTATTGACCAGCTTCAAGATGTCTTTTTCACTCCGGATATAATGGAACGGATTGTAATGCATGGACTTTTTAAAGTTGATCGTATTTAATACCTTGATCCGGTATCCTCCATTTACCAGCATCTTCCCGCATTCGACGATGATCGTACCCTTCGGATCAGTGACCACATAGGATACGTGATCCGTCATCTGCATAAGGTTGGGCTTCACATAGAATCTTGTCTTACCAGATCCGGAACCACCGATAACGATCACATTCTTATTTCTGGCATACTTCGGAGCTTTTGGTCGGCTGTTCATGGTCAGACGTTCCGTTTCTGTGAGGATGACATTGTTTTCAAAGACCGGATCCATGAAGGGTTCGATATCTTTTCTATTTCCCCATCTGGCCGATCCATACTCCACACCTTGTCGGAACTTCTTTGCATTTTTTGAACGATAGTAGACCACCAGTTTTAATGCACCTGCAACCAGAACACCTACTGCAAGGTCCTGCAAAGCGACACTTGGCAGCCAGCTTAAAAATGCCAGTCGGAAATTGACTAACATCACGCCAAGTCTCTGGACCATGCTTTCTCCCAGGCAATGCCGGTACAGCCAGGATCCTTTATCTGCTACATAGAAAATAAAGAAATATGGGAGATTTAAGATCACCAGCCGTTTGACCTGGATCTTCTGTAATTTTTCCCGGATCATCGTTCCTGACCTCTGGATTTTTGTCTCTGCTTCACACGCTGGCGGTGCTTTGCTTTTCTTTCTACAGATTTCTGCAGTTTCTTTCTGACGGATGGTTTCTTCGACTGTTTCTTTTTCAGTTCTACTCCGGCATATTCCCGGAAAGCCGCTGTCATCACATCCACATCTTTGGCCTTAAAGAAGACCAGAAATTTCGGTGGATCCGCACCAACCTCTTTTTTCAGGCTGTAATCAATGCCGTATTTTCTTGCCACACGATCAAAAGATTTGATATTTTCATCTGTGATCTTTAAGTTGGAAAGCTGTACTCCCTGTGCATTCAGCTGCTTGATGGTCTGCTTTCCATGTGGCTTTTTCTTTTCAATCTTTTTTCGGGCTTTTTCCCTTCCTTTCTCCTGAGCTCGTCCGGTCTTTTCAGCCATTTTCACCTGCGTTGCTTTCTGTTTCCTACGGTTGTCCATTTCCAGGAACTTCCGAAGGGCTGCTTTTAGCACACTGGCAGTGATCTTGACTCCCTGGATGCTCAGGCTGATCACTTTCTGATTTACTTCTTCCTGCAATTACCCACGTCCTTTCTTTCCTTTCATCTCAGAATAAAGACGGGCAATACAATATCCGATACATGGAACATGTTTTCCATACGGACAGCCACTACATGGTGTCGTTTTTACTGCTTTTTTCTTTTCCGGAAGCAGATAGTGGCACTGTTTCAAGCTACAGCCTTTCTTTTTGCCTCCCCACCAGTAACAGTACTTGCAGGACCATGGCTTTTCTTCGCTGTACTTTCTTCCCTCAATAGCTGCATTTGGTTCTATGATCAGATCTTTATTTGTCTTCATTCCGTTCTTCCTCTTTTTTCATGATTTCTGTCAGTTTTTTCTCTGCCTGACTTCCGGCAGCAATGAGACAATACAAAACTGTAAATATTGCCGCTACTCCCAGAAGAGCAACAAAAATAATGATATTTCTCATGGTTTCTCCCATCTAAAAAAGCGTCCACAGATTCCTTTCGGTTTCCATGAACGCTCATTCTTATTTAATTAGTGTTTCTTTTTTCTCATAAATGCAAGGGCTCCTGTACCAGTCGCACCAATGCCGAGAAGCATAAACCACAGCCACAGATTGGTGTTATCCCCAGTCTTTGGTGAATCACTGACAGGTTTTCCACCTTCCGGTGTCTTTTCTGCCGGTTTTTCCTCATCCACCATGGTTACATGCTGTACTACACTGGTATCCTTTACTTCGAATTCCACATCTTTTGCAACCAGATAGCCATCCGGTGCTGTTTCTTCACGGAGAGTGTATTTTCCGATCGGAAGCATTTCGATGTAATGTGCTTTCTCTGTACTGGTCCAGCTTTCCACAACTTTTCCATCCTGATCAAGGATCGTGAGTTTTGCTCCCGGAAGTTCTTTTCCGGCGATATCCTGTTTGGAGATTTTCACCTTCGTTACATCATCCTTCATCTCAACTTTCTGCACATCGGCAGTATCTTTGATCGTGAACTTCACGCTTTCAGCTGTCACGTAACCATCAGCAGGTTTTGTTTCAACCAGTGTGTATTCTTTTCCGACAGTCAGCTCACGGATCACATGTGCTTCTTTACCGGAAGTCCATTCATCCACGATATTTCCATCAGCATCTACCACTTTCAGCTTACATCCTGGAAGTTCTTTTCCGGTTGTCAGACTGGATTTGGTAAATTCAACGACGGTTGGCTGATTATCAAAGGTAAAATCATAAGTGACTGTCGGCTGATCCTCACCTGCATACTCAAAGGTAAATTCCTTTCCTTCATCGTTGGTTACGAATCCGTCCGGTGCATAGAGCTCTTTTACATAGTAAGTTGCTCCTATTGGAAGATCTGCAACAAATGTGATCTTTCCTTCTTCATCCGTAGATTTCAGTTCAATGATCTCATCGGCTTCAATCAGGACTTTACCTGTTGTCTCAGACTTAATGTCTTCTTTGGCAAATAATCCAAAGATAGCACCTTCCAGTGTACGGTCAGAATCTTTTTCTTTCTTAAGTACACTGACTTCTACTCTCTGACGGTTGTTCTGCCAGTCTTTGTCATAGACTACAACCGGTGTATTCTGATCCACGTAAGTCAGATCTACATGACGGATCTCACCATCCAGCACATGACCGTAAGCAGTTCCTGTTTCCTTCACGTAGTATTTCCCAAGTGGAAGATTTTCCAGTTTTGCAATACCGGTTTCATCTGTCTTGATTGTTGCAATCAGTTCATCCTTTTTATAGTAATCGTCACTGACGCCATCGGCAGCCTTAATGTCTTCCTCAGCATAGACTTCAAATGTAACATCTGTCAGCTTTCCGGTTACATAGTTGAAAATGTGTTCCACCACACCTTTGACCTTATCGGCCAGTGTAACAGAATCCAGAAATTCTCCTTTTTTGTTGATGATCAGTTCACCAACCGGTACCTCGTCCTTCATTTCCACTTTCTGAACCTCTCCGGTATCTTTGACTGTGAATGTCACATCATTAGCTACCAGATAGCCATGTGGTGCAAATTCTTCATGGAGGGTATAAGTCTCACCCACTTTCAGATATTTGATCACATGCGGTGCATCTTTGGAAGATGTCCAGCTATCTACTACATTTCCATCTTTATCCGTTACTTTCAGATAAGCTCCATCCAGTTCTACACCGGTTGTTGCATCTGATTTTGTGATCTCAACAGTTGTCGGCTGGTTCTTCTTTACGGATTTTAATGTTACTGTCTGTACATCCTGCCCCTGATAAGAAGCATCAAATCTCAGTACTTCATCCGAAGATACGAATCCATCTGGTGCTTTCAGTTCTTTTACATAATAGCTTCCAAGTGGAAGATCCAGTGTACATGCTGCCTGACCTTTTTCATCAGAAGTCATTTCCTGTAAAAGAGTATCTGCTTTGACGATCACTTTTCCATCTTTCGTCTGAATGTCTTTTGCATTGTAAATACCGAACACTGCTCCGGCTACTGTATTGCCTGTCTCAGCATCCTGTTTTTCGACAGTAATCGACACTTTCTGTCGTTCATCTGTGACAGAGATTTCTTTCTCGATCACTGCAGTATCCTGATCCGCATAAGCAAATTCGACATTTTCCGGCACGGTATTTAACACATAAGTGTCCGGTGCATTCTTCTCTTTAACATAGTACCTGCCAAGTGGAAGATTCTTTACGGTTGCATAGCCATCTGCATCCGTTGTGACGGTTGCTACCAGTGCATCCTTTGCAAAATACAGAGTTCTCTGTCCATCTGCATCTACCTGATGATCGGCAGTATAGATATCCTCTGCCGCATAGACTTCAAATTCAGCACCTGCAAGTCCAGCCATTTCATACTGGAAGTCCTTATCAAATCCCTTTAACACTTCACCCTGTTTATAGATCTTTAACTGACCTTTGACCGGGGCATTGGTATATTCCACATCAATGACTGCATCTCCTGTGACAGGATCGGTCAGATAAGCAGTATCTGTATCAACTGCAACTGTCACATAGTTTTTGGATATTGTGTACCCATCGGGTGCCGTCACTTCCTCAATCCGGTAGTTACCAGGTTTCAGATTCTTTGGCAGTACCAGGTATCCTTCCTCATTTGTGAAATAGGATTTGTGTACCGTTGGCTTCGGATAAGATGTTGTCTGTTCCACATATTTCTGATTATCCAGGTCGTATACCTTGAACTCAGTATTAGCCAGGAGTACAGATTTCTGTGTTTCTGCATCCTTTTTGATGATCTTTAATTTTGCTTTGAATTCTTTATCCAGCAGCACTCGCCATGTCTGCGGTGTATCCGGATGATTCTCTGTGATCTTCACTACAAAATCATCAACCGGTGCATAGTTGTGTTTGCTTGTGGTTTCTCTTACCACATAAGTTCCATATGGAAGCGGAATCGATCTTGCATATCCTTTTTCATCGGTAAACATTTCTGTCTGACCATCTGCAGTCAGTACAACTGATCTGGCTGAATCAAAATCATAACTTCCATCTGCTTTTACTTTCAGATCACTGACAAGCCATGCTGAAAAACCAACTCCCTGCAGAAGATCTGCATCGGTCTTTCCGTTGTTTGCGGCCTTGATGATCTGAAATGGCTGTTTGATGACAGTTTCTTTACATACAGAAGTTCTTTCTACTGTCGGAACAGTAGCACCTTCGTAAGTACAGTCCACATCATGTTCTGTCGGATCCAGTACATATCCCACCGGAGCACTAAGCTCTTTCAGATAATACTTTCCAAGATACAGATCCGATACAGAGGCTTCGCCATTCTTATCCGTTGTCAGGGATGTGATCAGGCTGTCTTTCTTATGGATTGTTCCGGTTCTTCCATCCGGATGAACAATATCTTCCCTTGCATAAAGACCATATACCGCACCTTCCAGTGTTGCATCACCCTGGGCTTCATTGCCTGTCTCAGCATCCTGTTTTGCAATGTTGATCTTTGCATTTACACGTTTGTCTGTTACGTTTTTAGTCGTTGTCTTTCCGATAGCAAGAGTTACATTATAAGACTTTGTATCGATCTGATATCCTGTCGGAACAGAGATTTCTTTCAGATAAACAACTTCCTGTGTCTTCTCCATTGTGAGCTGTGAAGCACCATTCTGATCTGTTGCAGGCATCTCTGCGATCAGCTTTGTACATGCAGTATCGGAATAGATCCCGTACACTGCACCAGCCAGTGCATTTCCTGTATCCTGATCTTTCTTTACAATGGATACTTTGCATTCTTTTGTCCAGGTTACTTTAAAATCCACATATTTCTCATTTCCGACACCTTCACCAAAAACAAGAGCCAGGTCCTGTGTTCCAGATCCTGTTGTGATCTTATAGGCTGAATATTCCTTATCAATACTTCCTTTCATCTTAGAAGAGAAAGTAGCACTGACATTTTCTGCCTGATTAAGTGGTGCTGTCAGATAGAACTTTGTACCACCGGAAATCTCCACATTAGCCCCTGCAGCACTTGTTTTTCCGGTTGTCACATTTACAAGTTTTACACCTTTCGGCAGCTTGAAAGTTATCGTCTGCAGTTTATCCGCTTTGAATGTGATCACACTTGTTCGCTGGCTGTTTCCTTCCACATAAGCCTTTACATTAGATTCGGAAAAGCTCATATCTACAGACGGAATGTCCGGCATATTTACACAATAATTGTAAAGCTCCATTGCCAGGTTCTTTCCTGTTGCATTAGTTCCGGATGCCCAGTCACTGGATCCATTTGCATAAGCTGCTGCAAGATGGGTAATGATGAATCTCTTTCCTGCCGGAAAATCCGGATGTTTCTCATCGAAGAAACCATTCTCATCACTTGCTTTTGTTCCGTAATAGCAGACCTTTGCAAGTGTCTTTCCATCGGCAAGTTTCTGGATCGTATAAGTTCCATTTCCCGGTCCTTTTTTCGATGGTTCAACACAGTATGCTGTCGCATTGATGCTTCCCCATTTCACATAATATGGACAAGTCAGGTAAGAACCTAATCCATAGTCTGCGTAATAGTACCAGGAGCCGGCTGTAACTGTGACTGATTTTGTTCCTGTTTCACCGGAAGCAAGCATCATTGGCATATCAAAAGTAATACTTTCGCCTGCTTCAAGATCTGCAAGAGCAACTTCCTGGTCAACCGCTTCCTGCATAACCTCTGAGAGTGTGATCCCTGTTTCCGGATCAACGGTCTCCTGATCCTCCGTTGCTTCGATTTCTGCATCAAATTCTTTTTCTGTCAGTTCTGTTTTGCTCTCCGTGTCAGCAGCATCAGTTTCCTCTGTAGACGAGTCAGCCTCAGAATCCTCTGTTTCTGTCTTATCGGAAGAACCAGCATCCTGATCAGAAGAACTTTCTGACTGCGAATCTTTCTGTTGATCCGCTTCTTTTACCACGATCTTTCGATTGATCTGGTAGGTTGGGTGATCCGTTGTCTGTGGTTCTACATAATAGACTGCCTTATAGGAATTGGCATAATCGGTAGAAAAATCATTCCCGTCCGTATCTTTTGCTTCCTGAAATGTAACTTTTACTTTGCTGTCATCCTGGATCGTAAGACCGGTATAATCACTCTTTACATCGAAATTGTCTCCAACCTTGATCTCATAATCTTTTGCAGTTACCACTTCATCTTCATCCAGCTGATCCTTGATCTCCTCATAATACGGAATTTTTTTTACAGATCCAGCATCATCAGAAGCATAGGCAACAGCGGGAGAGAGTACCGTCGATAGAACCGTTACTGCAGTCAGTAAACCGGACATCACCCTGCGTGCTTTCTTTTTCACGTTCATTCTCTTAAATCCTTCCTTTCTGATTCTTTTGTGTATGGTTATCTGTTCGTGTCTGCATATTATCTTTTATACGAAGATGATCGCCTCCTTTCCTGAAATTTGCGCTATTTGGGACAGTCAGCACAAGCTGAGATAACAGCACAAATATATGGCGGTACTTGTTTGTCACAAATACCGCCACATGATTTCTACTGTCATCCTCTTTTTAGATTCAGACATTTTATTTTGATTTAAGATTTAAGCGTTTTCCTGTTTTCTTTCCCGGATCCGTTCCTATATCAGTTTCCATCTCTGATACGTTTTCTTCTGGCAGACACGCAGCTTTTCGCTCTATGCATGTTCAAACCAAATATCACTCCGGGCAGGCTATTCATTTTTCAAGGTACATGAAGGTGTTCTATGCAAACCCTTCATATAACGAAACGCTCAGAGCCTGTTTTACAGTGGTCTAATTCATTTTTTTTGAAATTTTTTTAAAATTCTTCGTTTTCCGCCTTTTTTTTCATCGTTTTTAATGCCCTGTTCAGGAGGTCATTTACACTCTGCTGTTTGATTCCCAGATAATCTGCAACATCCTGCTGACGCATTTCCTCGAAATAAACCAGATTGAGTACCGTCTTTTGTCTCTCTGTTAACTCTTTGATCAAAGCATTCAGAATTTCTCTGTCGATAACATCGTCAACAAAATCTTTTGAAGATCCTCTCATAATCTCCGCATCATCTGTAACATCGCTGTTAGAAAATACACCATGATTGGTGCTGATTTTGCTCTGGCTGTATGCCATACGGTCTTCAGCCTCTATCAGCAGACGGATATACCAGTTTTCATTATCAAAGAACTCTTTATTGAATTCCTTGTTATCGCCAGTTACACTCACATATTCATAGTCATCACAACTATGAAGTGGAAATACGGTTGATTGATTTCCTGCTGTATAAAGTACATATCCGTGATCATAAACAGAGATTGTTGTATCTGCATTGATCATTTCCTTTACTACAACTTTGTGTTCCTTCAAGGATTTCACGCTTGGGATTCTCTTCTCCACATCAGCAACTTTCACGATTTTTTTCAGTTCTTTTAATGTCAACATAAAGACCACCTTTCTGCCTTTCGGCTCCGGGTGGTCCATTCCATCTTTTATAAAATTCCTGCACAGACATAAAGAACTGCAGTACAAGAGGTCACGAACTCACCCGTTTTTTTTGAACGGGAGTCCGCGACTCCTTTGTAACGCATGTATCTGCGTTTAGATTAAGTTTGCCAGATTGCCGGGCTTATTCAGTTGCTATGTGCATCTTCTGATTTATTCTCTGTTTGCTGTTTGCGAAACATGGAATAATCGCCCATAGCATCGTAAGGACAACGCCTTACAAATTCCTGGTATTCGATTTCAGTCATCTTTGCTTCCTCCTTTGTGTCATATTATCAAAATCTCTATTTACAATTATTTTTGCAAAAAAGAATTCAACCTCTATATAACGAAACGCTGAGAGCCTGTTTTACAGTGGGGTACGACAAAAAATTTAAAAATTTTTCGAAATACGTCAAAAAAGCCCGACAAAACAAATACTTCAACAATCTCCAAAACCAGAAAATACTTCTGATCTTGCAGTGTATCCGTAAATGTTTTGCCGGGCTCTTAGTGATTCCAGTCAGGTTCAGCTCCTTGACAAACTCTTGCTGTCTGGTGCGTTCTTGATGGTTCCTGCCAAATCCAACGCTTACTACAGACAGCTCATTCTATTCTGTTATGATCCCTGATTCATCATCTTTCGGGAATACGTCCGCATCCTGGACTTTAATTGTTCATCTCTGATGTGGATCGGACGAACCGACACCATATCATCCTTTACAAATATCTCCAATGTACTGCGACATTTTTTGCACTCCACTTCTGAATCGCTTTGTGCGCTCTTTTCAATAAATGCTCCGCATACAGAGCAGTGTACATGCCATTTAATAGCACCTGATCCCATATAGGCTTCCTCCTTTAAGCAATAAGATATTTCTCCATTTATTACTCAACGGACCAAAGGGAAATCAAATCCGCCTTATGAGCATCATGCCATCCATTCCGTAAGTGCCAAAGCTGCACGAACAGCACGATTTCTATTCTGATCAGATCTGCTTTGTCGATCTGTGCATCCTTTTTTATCCTTCCACCAGCTACCACACACTCTTTCCGGTATAAAAAATTCCGCTGTGATTAATTAACATGATATTTCAATAGTTTCAAATACATCACCAGTCAGATCACAGATGTCCTGGATCTGGATCTCGGTATCATCAATCCGTAAGTGGACTGATGGATTAAAAAATTCTACGGTTCCAGATAATGTATGGTACTGACCAATTAATGGATTCTTCCATGACTTTTGAAAATAAGTTGCCTGTATCTTCATTCCATATGCCAGGATCCTTAATTTCATATCCAGCTCATTTTTCTTTTCCTCAGATAAATCTCTTTTTGGTTCGTAAATGATTTCCTGTTGCCGGATCGTTTCATCCAGTCCACGAAGTGCCGCAAATGGAGCAAACTGTTTTGCCCTGCGTCCTACATCCATGGGATGTCTCCTGGAAACCGGTCTTGGTAAATATAAATACGGTTGATATGCACTTGCCAGCACTATTCGCACCTCCTCTAAGCACGGTGTCCTCCAACCTGTTCATTGCGTTCTCTATAGGTGGAACACTCCAGCAGATTGGATCCACGCATGATCGCATTCTTTCCATAACGCTGCTTTACATTCAATACTGCTTCCTGTAAATGCCGTTCTTTATCAGTCTGTTTGGGATCATCAAACAGGCTGTACTGCACATAACTTTCAGGAGCAACCCTGTTCGCACACACCTCGATTCTTCGGATTCCGGTATATCTGTCTGCAATCCTGAGATATAAATCTTCCACTGCATCTATGATCTTTTTGGAACTGTTACTTTCTCTTTCGAGTTTTACGGTTCCTTTGGATGCCTCATGCTCATACCTGTGGTCATAGGCGATCCATAAGGTGAGAGAGCTTGTTACCAGTCCTTTTTCAAACAGATCCAGGACCAGATTATCTGTCATTTCCCTTACGATCACAAGTGCTTCGTCAAAAGAATAATTTCGCATCAGCACCTGACCATTTGAAAGGCTGTGTTCCTCCGAATGATAGTTCTTGATGTCACTCATCCGGCATGTTTCATAGCCCCATGCATGATCGATCAACAGCTCTGCATCAATCCCAAACATCTTATACAGCCAGTCTTCGGATCTTAAAGAAGCCATTGCAATATCGCCCATCGTATGGATTCCATAACCGGCCAGTTTTTTTTCAGTCCGGGATCCAATCCTCCAGAAGTCACTTAATGGTTTATGATCCCATAGCTTCTCTCTGTAAGAGAATTCATCCAGGATTCCAATGTGGTCATCCACATGCTTTGCTACGATATCCATTGCGATCTTAGCAAGATACAGATTGGTTCCCACACCTGCAGTTGCAGTGATGCCAGTTTCCTCCATGACTGCCTGCATAAGCTTTACCGCCATTTCTTTTGCAGTGAGATGATAAAGCTGCAGATAGTTTGTCACATCAATAAAACATTCATCGACACTGTACACATGAATATCTTCTTTTGAGACATACCGCAGATAGATTCCATAGATCTTTGCGGAATAATCCATGTACAGCTGCATCCTCGGCATGGCTGTAATGTACTTCACACAATCCGGTATCTCATGGATCCGGCACCGGTTCTTGATGCCAAGCGCCTTCATGGCCGGAGTGATTGCCAGACAGATTGTTGACTTTGATCTGGTCGGATCTGCAACCACCAGGTTTGCTTTAAATGGATCCAGTCCACGCTCTACGCATTCTACAGAAGCATAAAAGGACTTCAGATCAATACAGATAATAGAAGTCTGATCTTGACTCACATTGCCACCTCCCATACGTCTTTCCTCTTTTTGTAACATGTATCCCATTTTAACTATCAATGATTGTCTATCTTTCCTGTTTTCTTCAAAATACAGGAAATTCATTTCACATATTCATTGACAAAAGAGGAAATATTGTGTATCTTATAGGAAAGATGTTTCCCTTATCTGTGATTCACATTATAGGAGAGATATTTCCCTTTGTCAAGATTAATTTTTATTTTTTAGGAGACACATTTCCCGTTTTGCCTTGAAGCGGCTAATGAAACTTATAAGACAAGGCTTAGAAAGAGGTATGTTTATGACATTCGGTGAAAAAGTAAGATCATTAAGAAAAGAAAAAAAGATGAGTCAGCAGGAACTGGCCAGTATGGTTGGTGTTTCATATAGGACCATTCGATCCTGGGAAGTAGAAGGACGTTTTCCAAAACAAAATGTTCTGTATCAGAAACTGGCAGATGCATTACAGTGTGACGTTTCTTATCTCATGAGTGAGAATGAAGCTTTTATCACAGAAGCATCCGAACAGTTTGGTAACCGTGGTGCCAGACAGGCTCAGCAGATTCTGGAACAGGCTGCAGCTATGTTTGCCGGTGGATCACTGACCGACGAAGATAAAATAGCTTTTATGGATGAGATCCAGAGTCTTTATCTGGATTCCAAAAGACGTGCAAAGAAATTTACACCGAAAAAATATCTGAAAAACCAAGAGGAAAAATAATAGAAGGCGGGATTATTGTACACCTAATCTGTTACCTTATAGTTACAAGGATATTTCTGCCCTTTTATTTTTTACTTTTGAGGTGATTTATTTGAGAAACACTTACATATATACAGAAACAAAGAAATTAATCAAGAAATATGGAACCCGAGATCCATTTGAGATCATGGATCAGATGAACATTGTTGTCGGGGAAACTTCCAGATATAAGACACTGAAAGGATATTGTTTTATGAGCTGCAAGACGATCTATGTCATGATCAGCAGTTTCCTTTCAGAAGAAGAAAAGATGATCGTTGCCGCCCATGAATTAGGGCATATCATCCTGCATCGTTCCCAGCTGAAAATGGCTCCGATGCAAGATGATACACTCTACAATATGACGGATAATACAGAATACCAGGCCAATCTGTTTGCTGCCGATCTTCTGATTGATGATGAGGAGATCGAAGATATGGTTCAGAACGAAGACCTGGATTACTTCGGACTCTGCAGTTCTCTGAATGCAACTCCGGAACTCATGAGCTTTAAACTATACAGCCTGACAAAACGAGGCCAGGCTTATCATATGCCGATGGAGATTCAGAGTAATTTCCTGGCAAAATAATAAAGGATAAGCGCATTCTACAATAAGAAAACTATAGATTTATCTCACTGAAAGGAGGAACATTTATGTCAAGACATCATATTGAAAAAGTAACTTGTCCTTCCTGCCATCATGAGGGGGATTTTGAGCTCTGGGACAGTATTAATACTGCACTGGATCCTGAAATGAAAGAGAAGGTACTTAATAAATCTATTTTCCTTTATACTTGCCCGAGCTGTGGAGAGACCTTTCGTTTAAACTATCCTACACTCTATCACCAGATGGAAGATCTTATCATGATTTATCTGGTTTCTGAATCAGAAGTAGAAAAGACATATGAAATGTTTTATGGTGAAAATGCTTTGTTTGATTTTCGTACTGAAAAATATTTATCCCGAATCGTAACGTCACCAAATCAGCTCGTTGAAAAGATACAGATTTTTGATGCAGGTAAAGATGACAGGATAATGGAACTTGTTAAATTACTTGCGACAGATTCTCTTCTCGAAAATAATCCTGATGAAGAATTTGATGAACTGCGCTTTGCTGTCGACGATGACGGAACAAATATTCTTGTAATCATTAATAAGGGTGAGACCACTGGTGCAGTTGACATTGACGATATGTATGAATTTGCTTCTTCACACTGCACTGATTTCAAAGATCTCCGAGATGATGAGGATATTGTTATCAATCGGGAGTGGATTCTTAACAAACTTGCTGAAGCAGAAAACGAATAGTATATTTGGTGGCTACACCCCCAAGCCCCTGTAGAATAAATAACGCCAGTACTGGATATCAAAAATCCCGCACCGGCGTTATTTATTAAAATATTTTGTTTTTTAATCTTCAACACTCTCTACTGAAACTTCTTTTTTCTTCCTACTTTTACCAGAAATCATCT
Organism: Ruminococcus sp. 1001713B170207_170306_F1; assembly: GCF_015668065.1. Taxonomy (NCBI): domain Bacteria; kingdom Bacillati; phylum Bacillota; class Clostridia; order Eubacteriales; family Oscillospiraceae; genus Ruminococcus; species Ruminococcus sp. 1001713B170207_170306_F1. Next base: position 37,690 of record NZ_JADPEX010000037.1, read on the forward strand.
TGTGTCCTGTATAAATAGCCATAATCATGCAAAGCAAAGTACTTGCTGCAAAGTACTTATGGCCTTCTTTTGATCCCTTATAACCTGTATAAAAAGTTCCAAGCATTGTAATCAGTGCACTGATAGACCAATATTTATGTGCTTTCATTCAGATACCTCCTGCCGTTTTTCTTAATCATATACCTTTTAAAATATATATACAAACTGGTATTTTGAATCAATCGACAAGCAGCTCGGAGCTTCCACTATAAATTCATACCTTCAGCAAATAGGATATGGCAATGAAAATATATCCGGAGATTTCTCTTCCTACTGGATGCAGTCATCCTTAAAGATTTCACCAGTAGAACAAGTTGAACTTTTGAAAAATTTATATCGAAACAACTTCAACTTTACTCCTGCTAATATTCATGCCGTCAAAAATTCCATCCATCTTACCGCCTCTGAAAATGGAGAATTTATGGAAAAACCGGAACCGGACGAGTGAACGGGCAGGATATAAATGGCTGGTTTATAGGTTTTATAGAAAGCCAAAATAATACATACTTTTTCTCCACAAATATTCAAAGCGAACAACGTGCAACTGGTAGTAAAGCATCAGATGGTGCTTTATCTACTCGTATTGATTCGTCACATAAATATAAGCATCTTCCAACGTTGCAGGAATTGACATACACTCCAATTCTGGCTGTATTTCAGAAATCACTCTTAACTGCAATCCCCCCTCAACATACTGTTTTGATGTAATACGATACTTCTGTTCCACTTCTCTTGCTTTTCTCTCATCAGGTACTTTGCAAATCCAGATTTTCCCCTGTGCTTCTTCTGTCAAATTCTTCATAGAACCCGCATATAAGAAACTACCTTTGTGCATAATTGCAAGTTGGTTACAGGTAGCAGCCAAATCTTCCACCACATGAGTTGAAAACAAAACCGTTCTGTTTTCAGAAAAATCTACTAACAAATTGCGGATGCGAATACGTTCCTCTGGATCTAAACCGGTAGTCGGCTCATCCACAATCAAAAATTCCGGTTCATTTAAAAGCGCCTGCACTAATCCTACCCGTCGTTTCATCCCGCCTGACAACTGTTTCATTTTCTTTTTCCGGTGTTCTGCAAGACTGGTCTTTTTCAAATAATATTCTATTCGTTTCTTGCATTCTGCTTTTGGAACACCTGCCAAATCACCCATGCGACAGTAATAGCAATACAATAAGATTTATCGGATTAGCGTTTTTAATCCATTCTCCAAAGTAAATTACAACAGCTGTACTCGTTATCGCTACCACGATACTGATGATATCCCAACAATATTTCCGGTAGATTTTTCCTACCTGATAACCAATCCCGATTATCAGCCACCCGGTTATTACGAATAAAATTGCCATGACAGTACCGGCAATCAGCCAGTACACAATCCCGGAAAGAATACTGTTAGGTATTCCACTGCTTAACTGTCCGAAAGAGTCTGCACCTGTCACAAACTCCCGAAATAAACTTCCCATTCCTTTTCCTAACGCACCGAAAAAGACGACACAGTCGTTAAGGAAAACCGGCGAAAGAATCGCAGTAAACAGTGTTGTTGTTATGCTGTACCATGCCAGTAGAAACAAGATACTTTCATAACCAATCGTCATATTTTTATATTTCTTTTCTAACTGGCTTTTACGGCTATCGCATTTTTCTTTTGCTTTCCGGTAAGCAGTACGGTCACATTTTTCACATTTCTCATAAGGCACTTTTTTCTCAACAGCTACCTCTACCGTCTTTTGGTGTGTCTGTGCATAAAGTTTTTCCTGCTCTGCTTTTTCATACTTAAATTTCCATGCCACGGCTTCTGCGTCGGCTCTTTTCCTGCTGTCTGTCTCGCTGGTCAATCGTTCCTCTGTTTGCCTTAATCTTGTCCGCAATGCTTCGATATTCTCGGCTCTGTTTTCGCTGTTCAATTTCTCGTTCAAGGTCAGCGATTCGCTTAGCTGCCTGTTTAGTTCCTGGATTGTCTGGTCTTTCTGATCCAGTTCGTCCTGCATCTGTTCGGTCATCAGCAGAAGTTCTTCCACCTGCCCGACGTTCTCTAAGTTTCTGCATTCGCTCATCGATCTCCCTCGCTTTCTCTATCTGCTGTTTAAGGTCAGCAATTCGCTGTTCTGTTTCTGCAATAAGCTGTTCTCGTTGTTCAGCTTCTGCGTTAATTCCTGCCATTGCTGATTCTCGTTTTCCAACTGTTCGATTCTGGTTTTCTGTTGCTCGATCTGTGAGAGCAGTTCTTCTGTATCTGGCAAAAGATTTAGCAGCCTGGATAATTCGCTGTTTAAGCTTTTTAAACTCTGGTTCTGCTCCTGAAAAGACAGGAGCTGCCTGTCCCGTTCCTGCAATTCCTGTACCATCTCTGCCATAAGATTCTGCTGTTCCTCGATCTGGTTTATCATTGTCTCCATCATGGGAATGACTTCCCGGCTTTCTTCTAATGTCACGCAATCGCTCCTTCCATTGTGTTAATGCACTGGATACTTTTCCAAAAGAAATCTGTATTTTATCCAGCAGTGCATTTTGTCTTTTTATGATCTGGTTTTCCTCTACTTTCCATGAAGTAGAGGATGTCTGTCCGTTTTGAAATTTCTCGTCAATTTTTCTGGCATCTGCGCCCTCATGGATCGTCGGTATCTCTAATTTTCCCTGCCTTGCATAAGAACGATGGTCAATGTGATTTTCCGTTTTCAAATGTGCATTACAGACGTTTGCCCATTCGCTCCGCCATAGCTCACAATTTTTCGGATTGTTCCACCCGGTAGCATCGGTTAATACACGTTTCCACTGTTTGCGGTTCCTTGTCCCGACTTTCTGGACTCCATTTTCATCAAGTACGGGGATTCGGATTCCATGACGGTCAGGGTTCTTTTTATCCTGCCACCAGTCCGGATGGGATTCATCCACCACAATATTTCCATTTTCATCTCTGACAAACTCCCAATCCTTGATTTCTTTGTTACCCCATGAGTGGTCTGAATTGAATGGTCGCAACGTCACCAATAAATGCACATGGGGATTACCATCTCCTTTATCGTGGATACTCCAATCCGCACACATTCCCTTCAAGGAATTGTTAGATACCTGCTATACAAAGGAATGGATTCCTTATTGCAAGAAACCATTTGACGGTGCCGAATC
>NZ_JADPEX010000038.1:0-34850 GCF_015668065.1 Ruminococcus sp. 1001713B170207_170306_F1
CGAAAGGGCAGTTTTTATCAGAACTCAAGGCTGCTTTTTCGTTTACACCAACTCCGATTGTTTCCTTAACAGTTTGTAGAATTCAAAAATTTAATATGAAATGTGAGATAGAGCGTATGGAAATAATCTATACGTTCTATTTTTTTTGCATTTTTGAAAAAAGTGATTAAAAAACTATTGACATTTTGTTACTGGCAAGACCGCAAAATCCATCCTCGTTTCCTGTGGTGCAAGACTGGCACCATTTGACAGTGCAGCGACACGTTGTCGCATATAAACTCTACGTGGGATTTTCCTGCAAAGAGGTAAAAGTGACGGAAGCCTTGTCCACGTTGAGAGTTATTGAGATGAAATAAATTCTGTTCCCGATGGCAAGCCGGGTGAGCTGAAAGGTTCATGCCCGGTTTAGGGCGGGGGAAAATCCGGAGATAACATCAAAGGATTACCTATCGCTATTCAAGGAGCTGCGGGATATTACAGCTTATGATGAGCTGGAACTGGATACCCTGGGAGATGAAAAGATTGCCCTGTTTCTGATCATGTCAGATGCGGATGCGACATTTAACTTCCTGATTTCTATGATCTATACGCAGATGTTCAACCTTCTGTGTGAAAAGGCGGATGATGTGTATGGCGGAAGGCTTCCGGTACATGTGAGACCTTATTTTACAATCTGAAGCATTCCATCAATGAACTCATAAATACTGTTACTTAAGATTTCTTCCGGTTTTACTTTATCAGGCATTCCGTTTATATTACTTACCATTTCTTTCATCTCTTCAAGCGGCATTGAATTTCTTGCGACAACAATCATTTCTTTGGTAGATGATGGGATTAAATAATAACCGTTCGGATAAAGCTCTAATATTTTCTGGTTAACTTTTTGGAGAAGTGCGTATGCAGCTCCGCATCTGCCGTTTTTTCCTTTCACAACAATTATTGGCATGTCGCTGCTGCAAACAAAATTTATCATATTTTCCTTAGATATTTCCATCATATTTCCGTATCCATACAACGCTCCGTCTGCTGTTGACAAAAGTGTATTTTTTATCATGTTTTTATGCGACAGCACAAATGCTTCCTCTTCAGTCATTTGGAATTCGGTTAGCGTTTCCGGCGTAACAGTTCCATATAAAACATTTCCTCGTGCTTCTCCGCAATAGATATACAGATATTCATATAAATCTGCTACTTTTCGATGCACATGCTTTTTTGCATAGCTTTCCTTAATACGAATATGAAAAGCAGAAAAACGGAATCATTGAGAAATCAGTGGTTCTGTTTTTAATACCTTAATAAGGTGGGGGATTCTTTTTATAGTGAAGCAGCCGCCTGGCGGCAGATTCCTAAAAAATTGACACATTTTCCTAGAATTAGAACCTATTTGTTTCACGAGTTTCGGTCTATAATTTTAACCAGGTTGGAGATAAGGTGAACTCATGAAAGGCAAAGGAAAATGCAGTTTATAAAATTACAAATTGGGTGTTTATTGGTAATATCATATATTGAAGTAACTTATATAAAAGCGACCCTGAAGGGGAAGATTCCGTGCAACAAGCGTTTTGATCTTCTTATGGCAGTGGCACCCTGGGCTGTTTTCTTCGATGGCCTGACTGCCTGGACCGTCAATCATCAGAAGGAAGAGGTAAAAAAGTTAATGGAAACCATTGAAAGGAAAGGGGAAGAATAATGTTAAAAATCAGCCATGTCACAAAGTCCTATGGAGAAAAGAAAGCAGTAGATGATTTGAGCCTGCACATTCAGCCGGGAGAAATTTATGGGTTCATTGGTCACAACGGAGCCGGAAAAACTACTACTTTGAAGTCAGTAGTAGGGATTTTACAGTTTGACCAGGGAGAAATCTATATTGATGGAAAATCCATAAAAGAGGATCCTCTGGGATGTAAGCGTGAAACAGCCTATATCCCGGATAACCCGGATCTTTACGAATATATGACCGGAATTCAATATCTGAATTTTATTGCGGATATATTTGGAGTGGATGCAGATGAACGCCTGAAGGATATCCGTAAATATGCAGACCGTTTTGAACTGACACAGGATCTTGCACAGCCTATTGGAGCATATTCCCATGGAATGAAGCAGAAGCTTGCCATTATTGCAGCGTGGCTTCATCATCCCAGGCTGATCATTATGGATGAGCCATTTGTGGGACTTGATCCGAAGGCAGCCCATTTGTTAAAAGAGATGATGCACCAGGTCTGCGATGGAGGCAGTGCCATATTTTTTTCCACCCATGTGCTGGAAGTGGCAGAAAAGCTGTGCGATAAAGTGGCAATTATCAAGGGAGGACAACTGATCCGCTCCGGAACCATGGAGGAAGTAAAAGGTGATGATTCCCTGGAAGATGTCTTCCTGGAACTGGAGGAAGAAAAATGCTGAAGGTTTTAGTAAAAAAGCAGTTGATGGAGATTTTCAGAAGCTATTTTTATAACGCAAAAAAGAATAAGGCATACTCAAAGAGTGCGACGGCCGCGTATGTTGTATTGTTTGTTATGCTGATGGTGGGCGTGCTTGGTGGAATATTTACCGGCATGGCACTTATGATCTGTAAGCCAATGGCGGAGGCAGAGGTAGAATGGTTTTATTTTGCCCTCATGGGATTGACAGCCATACTGCTTGGAGCATTCGGAAGTGTATTTAATACATTTTCCAGCCTTTATCTTTCAAAAGATAATGACCTGCTTCTTTCCCTTCCAATACAGGTTTCTGTGATCATGATCTCAAGGCTGATGAGTGTATACCTGATGGGGCTGATGTATTCAGGTGCCGTAACACTTCCGACAGTGATTGTTTACTGGGCTACTGTGGAATTCTCTGTAAAAGCAGTGGCAGGTGGTATTTTATATCTGGTACTGATTTCCATATTTGTAATGACACTTTCCTGTGCCCTTGGCTGGATTGTAGCAAAGATCAGCCTGAAGCTGAAACATAAAAGCTTTATCACTGTGATTATTTCCCTGGCTTTCTTTGGTGGATATTATTTTATCTCTTTTCAGGCACAAAGGCTGATCAGCGAACTGCTGGCAAATGCAGTGGTATATGGAATGCAGGTAAAATCCTTTGCATATCCGGTATATTTACTGGGAATGTCTGGTACAGGTGATTTGGGAGCATTGCTTGTGGTGATGGTGGCAGTTCTGGTTTTGTTCGCTGTTATGTGGCTTCTGATGTCAAAAAGCTTTTTGAAAATTGCAACCTCCACAGGAAAAACGGAGCATAAGGTTTACCGGGAAAAAACTGTAAAATGCAAAAGCATTCCGACAGCACTGCTTGGAAGGGAAGTCCTTCATTTTACCTCCAGCCCTAATTATATGCTGAACTGTGGGCTTGGAATTATTCTTCTGCCTGTTGCAGGTATTGCATTTCTGGTAAAGGGAAAAGATTTATGCATGATCTTGAACCAGGTATTTGGGAATCGGCCGGGCTCTGTTATGCTGATTCTTTGTGCAGCCCTTTGTGCCCTGGCATCCATGAATGATATGTCAGCGCCATCTGTTTCATTAGAGGGAAAAAACCTCTGGCTGATTCAGTCACTTCCCATTACACCCTGGCAGGTACTAAGAGCTAAACTGCTCCTGCATGCAGGGCTGACAGGGATTCCCATGCTGTTCTGTGTTATTTGTATGGCAGTGACAGGAATCTGTCCATGGGAACAACTACTTTTAAGCTTTGTACTGGGTTTGGGATATTTATTATTGATGGCACTGTCAGGACTTTTCCTGGGCCTCAAAATGCCAAATCTAAATTGGACCAGTGAACTGGCACCAATAAAACAGAGTACCTGTGTTGCGGTTAATCTTTTTGGAGGATTTTTATATACGCTTTTGTTTGCAGCCAGTTATTTAATGACCGACCTATGGAAAATGGGATTTGCAGGATATACAGGAATATTCACAGGAATTACTTTTCTTTTATGTCTGGTTTTATATAGATGGTTGAAAAAGAAAGGAAGCCAGATACTGGCGGAGCTGTAATATGTGAGTCGGTACATTTTTTCGGCAAGGATGATTTTCTAAAAAACAGACACATTTTCCTATAATTTTGACCTATCCCCAAAACGGATATCGGATATACTTTAATTTATAAGATATCAGGGTCAAAAGATCTTTTGCCACTCATTTGATACCTCGGATTGCGACCCAGCTACGCTGCTCCCGCAATCCTCCAAATATTCGAAATCCGCTGATTTACTGCGTAAATCGCTACTTTCTCATATTTGGAGTGTCCCAAGTTCAAACGCCTTATCGTGCAAGCACGAACGGCTTTTTGACCTTTTGACATTGGTATCATTATATTTTATTATTAAGAAAGCTGTTAAAAAGGCAATTCTGGAAACAAAAGAAGAGATCATAAAGTAATATTCCAAGACATAGTTAGGGAGGGAACCCAGTATGATCCGTATGGAAATCGCACTTTTCCTGGTGATGGGAATGGTTGCTTTTATTTATTTTTCATCTGAAAAGAAAATAACGAAACTGCACCGCACATTTTCTGTTCTGCTGGTCACGGTGCTAGTCTATCTGGCGTTTGACGGGATTACGGTTTATACAGTCAACCACCTGGATACGGTACCATCGCTGCTAAATAACCTTGCGCACCGTGTTTTTATGGGAAGTATGGCACTTGTCATTTTTTTATTTTACCGTTATATAGCCATATTGGTAGAGGAAGAAACCGGAAAGCCCAGAAAAATGGATAAAGCCGCCTGGGTGATCCTTGTATTATCTGAGCTGGGGGAATGGCTTCTGCCCATTTATTATACGCAGACAAAATGGGGCAACTATTCAGACGGCGTTTATACATATGTCTGTTATGCGAGTGTGGGATTCTATTTGTTCCTTTGCTCCGGGATGTTATTTGGAAACTGGAAAAAGATCAATGCGAAAAAGAAATTTGCAATCGGTGCAGCCCTGATCGTAGAATTGATGGTCTGTGTGCTCCAGGGGCTGCACCACACCTGGCTGATCAGCGGAATGGGAATCACGCTGATGACCCTGACTTTTTACCTGACCTTGGAGAACCCGGACATTATCCGCGCAGAGCTTACAGAACAGAAGATGTCCATGCTGTACCTGAAAAGCCAGGTCAATCCCCATTTCCTCTATAATACCCTGGATACCATCCGGATCCAGGCAGAACTGAACCGAGATAAAAAAGTGGCGGACCTTCTCATGCATCTGTCAGATTTTTTCAGGATGAGCGTAAAGGTTGACCGCCAGATGGTAGAGCTGGATGATGAGCTGGATCTGCTGGATGCCTATATGGAACTGATGTGTTACCGGTATCCGTCCCTTCACTGCGAGTACAATATAGATCCAGACCTTGGCGGTGTGCAGGTGCCCAATTTTATCCTTCAGCCCCTTGTGGAGAACAGCCTGCTCCATGGTCTGAAAAACAAGGGATATAAAGGGGCGGTTGTAATTTCTGCCCAAAAATCGGGAGAAGATATGCTGGTTACAATTATGGATACCGGAAGTGGGTTTGCAGAAGGAAAAAAAGAACAGGTAAACAGTCTGCTTACAAATTATGCGAAGCAGGCGGCAAAACTGGAGGGGAACAGTATCGGGATCCTGAATGTACAAAAAAGGATCAAGTTGCTGTGTGGACAGAAATATGGATTATGGTATGCAGAGAATGAAAAAGGCGGTGTGACAGCGCACCTGCTTTTGCCATGTAAGGAGGCGGGGAAATGAAGAAAATGCGTGTGGTTCTGGTGGATGATGAGATCATGATCCGGGAAGGCTTTAAGAAATTGTTTAACTGGGAAGAGCACGACTGCCAAGTGGTGGGCGAGGCTTCAGACGGCATGGAAGCACTGACCGTAATAGAGGAACTGTTGCCAGACATTGTGATCATGGATATCAACATTCCAATCATGAACGGTCTGAAAGTAATCCAGACCTGCAGGCTCCGTTATCCGGACATGGCATTTATTATTGTATCTGGCTATGATGATTTTTCATATTGCAGGGAAGCGTTGCGGATGCAGATCACAGACTATATTTTAAAGCCGGTGAATTATGAGGAATTCGGCTCCTGCATCGATCGACTGAAAATAGCTTTGTATGAAAAGAAAAGGGCTGAAGTCCCGGAAGAACAGCGGAACCGCACTATAAGTGAGGTTCTCCGATATCTGCAGGAGCATCTGGAAGAAGAAATCAGCCTGAATATACTGGCAGACGAATTTCATCTCAGCCCAGCCTATATCAGCCAGCTTTTCAAAAACGAGATTGGAGTAAATTTCTTATCCTACCTGACTAGTAGCCGTATGGAAAAAGCTAAAAAGTTACTGATCGCCACCTCTCTTTCCATAGGCGAAATTTCTGTCCAGTGCGGGTATGGCGATTATAGAGTCTTTACAAAAGCGTTTAAGAAGGCAGAAGGCTGTACGCCATCTCAGTACCGCAGGGATTTCTATGAAGAATAAGTATTCTGTCTGCTATTAATTTTTAAGAAGCCTGTGTCTATGTAAATTAACTTTTATCTAAAAAATTGACACAAACTGATAGAAAATGAGCCTATTTAAGTATCGGCTCTTCGTGTAAGATAATATCCAGTAAGGAACCTCTTTTGTTTTTTATCAGATGAACCAGATAGGGGAATCTGATAAAAAACAGGATATTGAGGAAATAGGAAATGAAAAGTGAGACGCTAAGACGCAGTACTGATTTATAGGAAGCAGTTACTGCGTCTTTTGTTTTACTCAAAAATGAACAAATTAGTAGATTGGAGCAAAGAAAATAAGACGTGAAAAAGTAAAATGGAAAAAACTAGAGCATGTATCAGTCAGATTTACAAAATGAAACATCAAAAGTGATAATAAAGGAGTTGAAAGAAATGTTTGACAGGATTGATTTCCACGTCAGGGAACCGGAAGCAGGAAATTCCCACATCCCTGCATGGGCAAAAGAAGAACATATGGAACAAAGTGTTTCAGAAAAAGAACTTTGGAGTTATGAAAACAATAAAAAACGAGGAGACAAGATCATGAAAAAGTCAGTATTGTTATTAATTTTAACAGCCATGGTCATTACAGCAAGTGCCTGCGACGGATCTGATGTAACAGGTACCATGACGATGAACAGTAGTGCAAAGCAGGAGGCGAAAAGCACAGAGGCTTCTATAGCTGGGAATGAAACCTCCCAAAATACCACAACTACCTCTTCTGCCGTTACAGAACTGGACAATATGCTGAATGAAATCAACACGGATGTCCAGCCTGGAACAGCAGGCAGTTCCTTAAAAACTGTAAAAGTGGCAGCCAATCTTCTGGACTGGGGAACCGAAACCAGCCTTAGTCAGGAAGAAATCAAAAGTGAGACTGTCCGGTGGCTTTCGGATAAAGGAAACGACGAACAGGCGGAATTTTCCCAGAAGATAGCAGATGTATATGATGCATACCAGGAACTCCTTGGGGAGAATGCTGAAGAACTGCTTTCGTCAGCTGGTTATACTGGCAAAGGGTATCCATGGGGCAGCTCAAAAGTTGAGGCAATTGAAACTATCAAAGATGTGGTACAGCTTCCTGAGAATCGTGAGGATGTTGTAGCGATGGAACCTACAGAAACAGATGTGACGAGCAGTCAGGACAACCAGGATGGACAGTCGGATGCCGGGCAGTCATCTGATGGTAATTATCAGTCCCAGACAGATCAAACCGACTTCCCAGGACCAGATACTGCCATGCTTGTAAATCTGAGGGGTGATACCACAACGGTTTATAAACTGGCTGATGGAAGATATATGGACCGGACCAATACGGTATATACCTTTGATGGCGTTGACACCTGGATCGATGAATCCGGCGTAGAGTGGAATGAAACAGTCCAGACCTCTGAAGCAGAGGAAAATGTACAAGATCCTTATGATCTGTACTCCTGGGATCCGGAAACCGGAACCTATATCCCATATCAGCAGTCAGACGGAAATGGAGAGCCAATCGGAAGAGGAAATGGCTGGTACTATTATGATGACGAAGCCGGAACTTATATACTCTGGTAAAAAAGCGTGAAGGATATCCATGAGGCTGAGGATCTGATTTGGATGTAAGGACTGATTAGAATAAGCACAACGAGTCGGAGGTCACGGGTAGCAAAGTGGCTTCCGGCTTTTTTTGGCATTAAGGCGGTGATGTTTTCCTTGTGTAAAGTGGAGTGAGAGAGTATAATAAAATCAGTTTTTTGCATAATTTTAAAAGCTATAATAAGGAAATCGGCAAACCAGATGAAAGTCTGGGACGCAAAGCTACAGGGCCTGTAAAATGGCAGCCAGTTGCATGAAATGAGGTGCACTGTCTGTTTGGCAGTGCTTTTAATTTGTATATCTAAAGATATTATTCGAGAGGGACATGTTTATGAAAAAGTTGAACGATGAGGATATACAGGCATATTTTCTGGCTGGAAACTCCGGATTCTGGAAAGTAGAGTCTGAAGAAGGAAAAAAGACAAGACTGTATACAGATGAAATCACAGACGAACTGTTTGGAATTACAGAAGATCTGTCTCCGGAAAAATGTATGGAGTATGTGGCAGAACATATTTATCCGCAGGAGAGGGAGTGCTTCTGGGATTACATGGAAGAACTGAAAAGCCATGAATCAGAAGCTGTTTACCGTTATATGCATCCTGTAAAAGGAGTCATTTATATACGCTGCACAGGAAGGAGAGTCTCATCTCCAGACAACATGATCAGGCTTGTGGGTTACCATCTGGAAGCAGGAAATATTGTCCATTTTGAAAAAGAAAAACTTCTGGAGAACCGATTGCTGCAACAGAACCAGCAATTAAAGGATGAAAATAAAAACCAGATCTTTTATTATAAAGAACTTCTGGATACGATAAGTGTTGGAGTGCTGTCCTATACCTTGCCAGAGCATGAGATTGTCCATATGAATGCAGAGGCTATGCGTATCTATGGAGTGGAGACAATTGAGGAAGCACAGGAAAATCTTGGCAGACTCATAGGGGCTGTGTCCTATTTAAATCAGAATGTAATTGAGAAACTGATGGATATGCGGTACCATGACGGAGCTGTTTCTTATGAATGTGTAATCCCTGACAGAAAGGGACATCTGACACCGGCGATTGCGAAAACGGAAATTTTTTATACATCAGACGGGAAAAAAACAATACTAACCACATTCCTTGATATTTCTGAAAATGTTACTCTGAAAAAATCACTGAAAGAAGCACAGGAAAGCAATGCGGTCATATCCGCAATTTCAAAGATTTACTGGACGATTTATTCTATGGATCTACGAACAGACAGTTTTGAAGAAGTAGTCGGGGGCGAGGTGATGCATCGGTTGACAGGTAGTCACGGATGTGCTTCAGAAGCATTTCGTACCGCACGGAAAAGTGTTGTTTCCAGAGAGGATCAGAAATCCATGCGGGAGTTTTTTGATGTTACAACGCTGGCAGACAGACTGCAGCAGGAAGAAACGGTTGCGAGAGAATATCTTGCTGCAGATGGGCACTGGCATATGGGACGATTCATTGTGAAGCAGCGTGATGCAAACGGAACTGTTACGGAGGTGCTTTATGTAGCACGTGACATTACGGGAGAAAAAAAGCAGGAGTTCGAATATCAGGAACAGTTAAAAAAGATCGCTCAGGAAGCGGAAAAAGCGAATGTTTCAAAAACAGATTTTCTCAGACGAATGAGTCACGATATCCGAACTCCAATCAATGGAATCCGTGGAATTACGCAGATTGCAAACCATTTTCCGGGAGATCTGGAAAAACAACAGGAGTGCAGAGATAAGATCTTGACAGCATCTGGATTTCTTCTGAATCTTGTGAATGATATTTTGGATATGAATAAAATGGAATCCGGAACATTGCAGCTGGAAGAAAAAACTTTCGATTTACGCAAGGTACTGGGAGAATCGACCGGTATTGTTGAGATGCAGGGACATGAAAAGGGAATTTCATTGAACGTGGGAACTGTCAATATCATACATAATCAGCTGGTCGGAAGTCCTCTTCATCTTCAGCAGATCCTGCAGAATATAGGAAGTAATGCAGTAAATTATAACCATGTGGGTGGTAAGATTATTGTTGGCTGCCAGGAAATCAGTTCAGATGACCGGACCGCAGTATTCGAATTTACCTGTACAGATAATGGAATTGGGATGAGGGAAGAGTTTCAGGAGCATTTGTTTGAACCTTTTACACAGGAAAACAGACTGGAACAGAAAGCAAATATGGGAACTGGTCTGGGAATGACGATTGTCAGCCAGTTAGTAAAGCTGATGGGAGGGCAGATTTGTTTTACCAGTAAAGTGGATGAAGGAACTTCATTTGTGATTACATTGCCGTTCCAGATTTCCTCAGACAGAGAATTAAAAATGCCAGAATCATCCGTTGAGAATGTTTCACTGAAAGGGAAAAGAGCACTTCTTGTTGAAGATAATGAATTGAATATGGAAATCGCACAATTTATATTGGAAAATGAGAACATGCTGGTTCGCTGTGCATGGAATGGAAAAGAGGCAGTGGATATTTTTGCCCGAGCAAAGCCGGGAGAATATGATCTGATATTAATGGATATCATGATGCCGGTTATGGATGGCCTGGAAGCAGCAAGACAGATTCGTGCAATGGATCGTCCTGATGCAAAACTTATCCCTATTGTAGCCATGTCTGCAAATGCTTTTCAGGATGATGTGGAGCGCAGCAAAAAGGCAGGAATAAATAAACATATTGCAAAACCATTGACGGGGGAAAGTGTAATCAGGGAGATTAAAAGTATGCTATAGATCAACGAATCCGATATAAACATCTTGTGGGGGATATTTTTCCAACCAATGATGTACCAGTATTGTACATAGCTGGATTCTGTGATTGGTAAGACAAATTCCTACAGAAAAAGAGTCATGACCAAAGAGAGCTAACTAAATCATGTAGATAGCTTATGGCAACAACAGGTTGCTTTTCAAACTGCGGATTTATCGATATGATAAAGACAACGGAGGTGACGACTATGGAAACAAAAAAGATAATTCTTAAACTTAGAACAGAAAGAGGAATGTCACAGGACGAGCTGGCAGATAAAATTATGGTTACAAGGCAGGCAGTATCACGCTGGGAAAATGGTGATACCGTTCCCAATACTGATACACTTAAGCTCTTATCTAAAGAATTTGATGTTTGCAAGTTATGGGATGCAGGAGAAAAGGGACTTACATTATCTGCTTTTGAATGGGAGAAGGATAGAAAAACGCTGATATATGGGCAGGTAGACTATATGTATGGAGAAGCACTTTATAAGCCTGAAATGAAAGAAGGAAATCCTATAAGGTTATATAGTTTGGATGAAATCACGGAGATATTCGGTAAATTAGGACTTCGTATTTGTAACAGCTTTGCTGATTTCAGTGGAAAGTCGAGTTCTGATAATGATATTCAATTGATGGTTTATTCCATACGAGAATAAAAATAGAGTAGACGAATTATTTAGCAATCTTCATCAAATCTTTATTTTTTTCTGTTAGGTTATATTTCAGTAAGAAATGAAATATGGAAGGAAGGATAGTAAAGATGGAAATGATGTTGCAGACACAAAATTTGTGTAAATATTTTAGAAAGCAGAAAGCGGTAAATAATGTTTCACTTAATATAGAAAAGGAACAGATTTATGGACTGCTTGGACCGAATGGTGCGGGAAAATCTACCACATTGAAAATGTTGACTGGTATGATGAAACCAACTGCAGGAAAGATTTACTTTGATGGAAAACTTTTGGATAGGAAAGATTTATCAAAAATAGGAGCGTTAATTGAAAATCCGCCTATTTATGAAAATCTTTCCGCCAGAGAGAATTTGAAGGTAAGACAATTATTGCTTGGTACAGATGAAAACAGAATTGATGAGGTCTTGCAGATTGTATCACTTACAAACACCGGAAAGAAGAAAGCAGGACAGTTTTCTTTGGGAATGAAGCAAAGACTAGGCATTGCAATGGCATTGCTTGGAGAACCGGAACTTTTGATATTGGATGAACCTACGAATGGATTAGATCCAATAGGCATCGAGGAATTACGAGAGCTGATCCGGTCTTTTCCGGAACAGGGAATCACTGTAATTCTCTCCAGTCATATTCTCTCAGAGGTACAGTTACTTGCAGATAAAGTCGGGATTATTTCAGGTGGAATCTTAGGATACGAAGGAGCATTAAAGCAGGGAGATAATCTTGAAGATTTGTTTATGAATGTGGTAAGAAAAAACCAGAAAGCAGGTGAAATCCATGGTTAATATTATAAAAGCAGAACATCAAAAAGCCAAAAGAACCATGCGAAAAAAGTTTATCTGGGGATTTCCTCTTCTTACATTTGTCATGGCATTTATATTTACTCTTGGGATGACAAATGCTTATGCAGAAAGTGTTTGGAACTGGTGGTATACACTTTTGCTGCCGGGGATGATTGCTCTATTTTGTTATCTTTCTGTGGCGCAGGAGAAAAAGATAAAATACTATCATTTAACGACTATTCCCACAGACAGAAGAAAATTGTTGCTGGGGAAAATTATTTATATTGGGTACATGATTTTGTTTTCTAATGTGATTGTGTTTGCAGGAGCAACGCTTGGAGGCTTTCTTCTAACGACACATGTTCCAGTTGGAGGAGCGTTGATTGCAGTATTGTTTCTGACGGTTTCTGAGTTATGGGAGATTCCGGTAGCTTTATTTTTAAGTGAACGATTTGGAATGATTGTAAACCTGTTCGTCTGCCTGTTTATTACCGTCAGCGGTGTGGTAATATCACAAACCAGAATCTGGTATGTACTTGTCTCTGCAATTCCTATGAGGATGATGTGCCCGTTGCTTCATGTTTTACCAAATGGACTTGCCGCAGAAGCAGGGAATCCTCTTTTGGATACGGGAGTCATTGTTCCGGGAATGTGTCTCTCAATCATCTGGTTTGTTTTTGTAACGGTTCTGTTTTTGAAATGGTTTGAGAGAAGAGAGGTGAAATAAGATGATTGGAAGATCTCTGAATGCAGACTTGCGAAAGATGAAAGGAACATCTGTGATTCTGGCACACTTACTGATTCCGATTCTAACCAGCGTTATATTTTTAATATATTACTTTTTTTCACCATGGAATGAAAATGTGAAAGTGATTGCATTTTATCAGGCAATAGGAGCAGGACTTCCGGTACTTATTGGAATTTTTACAGCAAGTGTGATGGAACAGGAACAAAACGCAGGTGATTTTCAAAATCTGTTGTCTTTACCGGATAAACCTGCAGCATTTTTATCGAAACTGTTGATGCTACTGGTTTTGTGTCTGTGCTCTATCCTATTGACAGCAATCATATTCGGAATTGGATTTGGAAGAATCGCATCAAGCGATATCGAAATCATGAAAGGATGTATATTTGCAGCATTGCTGCTGTGGGGAAGCAGTGTTCCACTTTATCTGTGGCAGCTGATTCTGGCTTTTCAGTTTGGAAAAGGGGTATCCATTGGAGCAGGGATTATATCAGGACTAATTAGTGCATTGATGCTTACCGGACTTGGAGATTATGTGTGGAAATATGTATTTGTCTGCTGGACGGGAAGAGTACCATATACTTATCTGCAATCTGTATTGGGAGAAACTAGTGTAGGTGAATGGTTGTCATTCATACCAGGTTGCTTAATATTTACAGGGATTAGTATGGTATACTATTTTTGGTGGGTAAACCACTGGGAAGGAAACAGAATATCGGAATAGAATCGAGGGAAACTATGGCAAAAATACTGGCAGTTGATGATGAACCGGCAATTCTGGAAATGATAGAAAGCATTTTGAATAAGGATGGACATCTGGTTACTAAAGTAAGTAATCCACTGAAACTTAATATGGAAGAATTACATCGTTATGACCTGATTTTACTGG
This sequence comes from Ruminococcus sp. 1001713B170207_170306_F1, assembly GCF_015668065.1. NCBI lineage: Bacteria > Bacillati > Bacillota > Clostridia > Eubacteriales > Oscillospiraceae > Ruminococcus > Ruminococcus sp. 1001713B170207_170306_F1. The sequence goes on from NZ_JADPEX010000038.1 coordinate 13,910, forward strand.
ACATTATGATGCCTGGAATTGATGGCTTCAAATTATGCAAAAGAATCAGGATACTTGTGGATTGTCCGATTTTGTTTCTTACGGCAAAAACGGAGGAAAACAGTCTGGTAAACGGACTTTCTTTAGGAGCAGATGATTATATTTCAAAGCCATTTGGAGTGATGGAACTTCGGGCAAGGATCAATGCACATCTTAGAAGAGAGCACAGGGAACATTCTGTCCGGATGGTTTTAGGGAGAGTCTGCATTCAGATGTCTCAAAAGAAACTGTTGATGGATGATAAAGAACTTCCGTTTACGAAAGCAGAGTACGAAATCTGTGAATTTCTGGCTAAAAACAGAGGACAGGTTTTTTCGAAGGAACAGATATTGGAAGCGGTCTTTGGTTTTGACAATGAGAGTAATGACAGTACTATTATCACGCATATCAAAAATATAAGAGCAAAATTTGCGGATTATGATTATATACCGATAAAAACAGTCTGGGGGATTGGATATAAATGGGAAGAATAAAGAGAAGCAATGCACTCAGCAGGATTTTTATGAGATATGTACTGGTCATGCTTGGATCATTAGTTGGTTTGGTGATTGTTGCTTATCTGCTGCTGTACCTTTTGATTAGTGTGGGCTGTATTTATCCGGCAAATTATGCAGAGCAAAAGATTAATGAAGCATATGATACGATTCTACGTGCAGATAAAGTGACTGCTGAGATGATTCCCGCACTTTGTGATTATGTAATCTTTTCAGAGAATGGAGAGAAAATAGGTGGAGATCTGTCAGAACAATACGAACAGATAGCATGGAATGTTGCAAAGTACGGAAACGCATCCGGGAAATATTTTTATAAAGTAATTGTAAGGGAAAATGAATATGTTGTATTGCAATATCGCCTGACACCTCAATATCATTCAGCTTTTTTGAGGGAGCATTTTATAGGACCACAGAATGTGATGAGTTTTATGTCTGTGATTGGAGCGGTAGCGATTATCATCATTCCGTCCATACGTTTTGGAAAAAGAATCAAAAAGCAGATGCAGCCTGTATTAGACGCAATCGGACAAATAAAGGATCAAAATCTGGAATATGAGACATCCTGTTCCGGTATCAAAGAGTTTGATGACTGTTTATCGGCAATCGATGATATGCGAGATGCATTGCGAGAATCTTTAGAAAAGCAGTGGAAAACAGAGCAAGAAAAGAAACAGCAGATGTCTGCTTTGGCGCATGATATTAAAACACCTCTTACGATTGTACGGGGAAATGCAGAACTACTTTCAGAGACTGAACTGACCACAGAACAGAAGAATAATATCACTTATGTTTTGAACGGCACAACACAGATACAAAGTTATGTAAAACAGTTGATAGATGTCACAAAATCATGGAATTGCAGTGATGTTACCTATACAACGGTGAGGTTAGAAGATTTTTTCGCAGATATAAAGGAACAGGCACTCGGACTGGCAGAAATCTATCACCAGATAATAGATTGGAAGGCGGGACAAAGTGATAAAAAGGTAACGATTGCTTATGATCCAATGTTTCGAGCCGTAATGAATATGATTCAGAATGCAGTGGAGCATACAAAAGAAAATGGAATCATTTATATTGACGCAAAGGAGCAGGATGAACGACTGACATTCATTGTGGAGGATAGCGGATCAGGATTTACAAAAGAAGCATTATTGCATGGCACAGAGCAGTTTTTTATGGATGACACAAGCAGAAATGGCGAAGCTCATTATGGGATGGGGCTATTTTTTGCAAAAACTGTGGCTGAAAAATATGGTGGAGGTATTAAACTTTCAAATTCTGAAAATACAGGTGGGGCGAGGGTAGAAATATTTTTCCTGAGTAGTCAAAAAACAGGCTAAATAGACCACAATTAAGCTATGTAAAAGAAATTTTATATGCTTTTATCTAATATGTAAAAGCCTTTTGATAGACGTTACTACTACGTTTGCTGTAATTTCATGGAAAAAAGAGGTATACAGAAATATGATAGCTGATAAAATTAAAAATGCTCGTACTATAAAGAAACTTACACAGGAACAGGTTGCTGAAGACCTCAATGTTTCCAGGCAGACTATTTCTAACTGGGAAAATGGTGTTTGAGTTATAATAGGACCAAGTTAGATGAAAGCCAGTAAAATCAAGGGGTTATGCCTAATTTAGTCCTTATTTTTATACCAATTTAGCGGTAGATTAAGGCAGCGCTGTTATATCAAAACCGAAAATCCAAGTCAGTATCACAGATGTCCGCAATCAGTCTGAGAGTGAATCTGTGTGCTTAGATTAGGTACAATTTTATATCAAAACATTTAGTGAGGACTAAATTAGCACTTGAGATGGAATATTCCATCAGCTGGTTTGCTCCTCTTTTTATTTGAGAGGAGTGGTCGAATGGGCAAAGTGTTAATTTGGTTCGTAATCATTATTAGTACAGTGGTACTCTATTGTCTTATGAAAGTTAAGGCAGAGAGTGATGAACTGTATGAGGAATTAATCGTGTATATCGGGAAGGCCTAGAATATAATGAATTTACAGGCCAATTGAAATCCATCATTATGCCAGTATACCAATCCGCACAAAATTGTGGTTTTGGAAACTGGATTTACGAGGTGAGCTAGATGAAGGTACATAACAAATTAGTTAGAGATAAAATACCGGAAATAATAGAAAAAGACGGAAAGACTTGTGTAACTCATATTCTCTCAGGCGAGAAATATATAGTAGCATTGGAGACGAAGCTTAACGAAGAGGTGGCAGAGTATCAGGCTGATAAGAACCTTGAAGAAATGGCTGGTGTACTTGAAGTTCTTCAGGCGATATGCGTGGCAAGAGGTTATAGCTTGGATGAGCTTGAGACGATGAGAGCAAAGAAAGCTGATGAACGTGGTGGATTTAAGGATAAAGTATTTTTGGAATATGTTGAATAATGGGGAATGATTATGCATGAGCAGGTTGCAGGCTTTAAGGACATTCATACAGATATGCATTTCCTTCAATATCAACGGGAATATATAGTTTTCCTGTTGAGTTGGCAGCAAAGATTGCGGTACATACAGTAAACCGGTTCTTGCAGGATAATCCGGATTGTTTTGACCTGGTGGAATGGGTGCTATTTGATACTCATACTGAATCAGTGTATGAAGATGAGGTTGATAAGATATATTAAAAGATTAATCGGTTTAAGATTGGTTTGATTTACTCTGCTTAAACCGATTATTTAACCAATCAAGACTCCAAACTGCTATAAAATAGGGCTTATGATTGGTTTAATAGGGTCAAATTTAACTGATTTAAAAAGTTGCAATCTATTTACGGATGAAATAGGACATTTCTTTCTAAAAATAGTATGTTTATGGTATACTAGTATAATCCACTTTAGATAACAAACTATTTTAATACATATTCCTATTATGGTACAATTGAACCATCGGAGGTGCCAATTATGCCACATATCACATATTTGGCGTATCAGAAGCATGAAGCATGTTTCGATATTCCATAGGCGTACATCCGTATTTCTTGCGGAATAGCTGAAAGAAAAAGCTGGTATTCTGATATCCGACGGCAAGGCTGATATCATTTGTGGAAAGTGCGGTGCTCCTTAACAGTTTTGTCGCCTGAGAAAGCCGCTGTGTCTGGACCAGCTCTTTGTAAGTGGTTCCGGTATGCTGGCGTATGTAGGAAGAGAGATAGTTTGGGTGCATATTAAAAAACTCAGCTGTAGAAGAAAGGGTACAGTCCGCAAAGTTTGTTTCGATATATCGGAGTATGGTATAAATCTGATCCACAGAGGCGTGATCCAGAACCATATCGTGCTGGAACAGATTAATCATCTCGCAGGTAATCAGCGTAAAAAGACTGTCTAAAAAAGGTCCGGATGTTACGGACGGAGAATAAAATTCACAGAGAAACTGGTTGGCAAGATCTGCCAGCCGGTTTTGTTTTTGTTCCGGGGAAAAGACAATATACCTGCTTTCCTGCATCGTGGTGTTCAGAGCCTCAATGAAAAAGTGTGTAAGGTAATTATCCTGAGACAGGCGTTCAAAAAAAGTACCGTTCAGATATTCGCGCGTCAGCAGAAAATTGATGATAATATCATTTTCTGAACATCTTTTGACAGAATGAGGGGCATTCTGGCTGATCAGAACCATCTGCCCGGCTTTTAGCCTGAATGTAGTCTTATTTATCGTCATTGTGCAGGAACCAGAATAAATATAACTCAACTCCAGCCACTCATGGATATGCAGAGGTACGTTTTCAAAACGATCCTGTTTTACAACAGCGAAGTTGTAATAACTCGGAAGAACTTTCTTTGAAAGAAATAAAGAACGCAGATCTTCAAGGTTCGTATCAAAACGGTAACAGGGTGTATCAAACTTACCGCTGGCAACAGGAAATTGTGAATAATCTTTCTTTACACCGTTCAGACGATGGGTTTCTTCGGGAGTGTGCTGCTTCAGAAATTGATTCAATGTAGATAATGTCATCATATATATTCTCTCCTTTTCGAGATATGAATGAACTGTGATTATGGTCATCAGCAGTTTATTTAACCTGTCTAAAATATACCATATTGGGGGCAAAGGTGTACAGAGTAATCTCGGATATTTATTAAGTTTGGTCGGTAAATCACTTATGTTTCGTTGATGTAATTTTAGTCTGTATAAAGTAAGATATCAGTAAGAAAAGGAGGCATAGGTTAGGATGAAGATATTTTTTGCAGTAGTGGTGATTGTTTTATTATTTGTAATCGGTGCGACATTATATGTCTACAAAAAAAGTGCCATGTTTTTGCCGGCACTTCTTGGCATCTGCGGATTTCCAAAAATAAAGGAAAGCAGCTATTACGATGAAAACGGACATTTCCGTCCAGGAACGGGGGAGGACAAAGTTGGATTTTTCATGCAGCATCCGGTATTCGGCGGTTTTAAACATATGTTTTTCAATGTGGAGGACAACGTGCTGAAAGCTATTGCGCCTGTAAAGTATAAGGATTTTTTAAAGGCGCAGGGTCGTGAGGAACAATTGGATGCAGCCTTGGAATCTTTCCATTATCTAACCGGACTTGTTGAGAAAGGTCAGGCAAGGCTGGTGCCGGATCTGTATCCTGCGGAAGCAGTGAATAGTCATCCGTACAGGTCACATCTGACGGGAATGTTTTATCAGGGACAACAGGGAAAACCACTTGCCATTGTAGTTCCGGGAGGCGGATTTATCAGTAATGTAACTGATTGCGAGGGGTATCCTGCGGCGATGAAGCTGCATAAAATGGGATATTCTGTTTTCGTCATAAGTTATCCGGTCGGCAGGCAGCTGGGTGAGACAGAACAGGTGAAGCAGGGACAGGCTGCCGCGAGGGAACTGACACAAGTGATCCGATATCTGACGGAGCATCAAAAACAGTTTTATGTAAACATGGATGATTATGCCATCTTTGGTTTTTCAGCAGGAGGACTTATGACCACGGCGTATTCATTTGCAAATTATGAGGACTGCTGCCACAAGAATCATCTGCCAAGACCGAAGGTGATCTTCCCTATGTATGGTCTGGACTGGAATATCAAAGCTTTGCCGGAGGACAAAGGACTGGCGGTATTTTCTATCGTAGGGCGGGGTGATGAGTTCGGTTTTGCAAATGTGGAAGATAAACTGCCGGAATTAGAGAAGGTACTGGGCAAAGAAAATGTGTCAGTTAAAATCATTGACGGTCTGGGACATGGATTTGGCATTGGATATGAAACAAAAGTGAAAAACTGGCTTCAGGAAGCGGTATCCTTCTGGGAAGCCCACAGATAACAGAGGGTAAGATTTATTTAAGGAGGATTTCATAATGAGTAGAAACTTGAAAGAATTAATCAGAGAGATGACGCTGGAGGAAAAAGCAGGACTTTGTTCGGGCGCGGATTTCTGGAACACAATGGGAATCGAAAGATTAGGGATTCCGTCCGCTATGATGACAGACGGCCCGCATGGTCTGCGCAAACAGGAAGGAGCGGCGGATCATCTCGGCCTGAATAAAAGTGTGAATGCAGTATGCTTCCCGGCAGCCTGCGCCACGGCATCCAGTTTTGACGTGGAACTGATGGAACGTATGGGACAGATCCTTGGTGATGAGTGTCAGGCTGAGAACGTGAGCATGCTCCTCGGTCCTGCGGTTAATATCAAACGAAGTCCTCTCTGCGGAAGGAATTTTGAATATATGTCCGAAGATCCTTATCTGACAGGTAAGATGGCGTCAGCATATATCCGGGGCGTACAGTCGAAAGGCATCGGAACCAGTATGAAACATTTCGCCGTGAATAATCAGGAAACAGACCGTATGCAGATATCGTCGGAAGTATCGGAACGGGCTTTCCGGGAAATTTATCTGCCGGCTTTTGAGGAGGCGGTGAAGAAAGCGCAGCCAAAGACTGTGATGTGCAGCTACAATAAGATCAACGGAGTATTTTCTTCAGAGAATAAGAAGCTTCTGACAGATATCCTGCGAGATGAGTGGGGATTTGAAGGATATGTGGTCAGTGACTGGGGAGCTGTAAATGACCGGGTGAAAGGGCTGAAAGCCGGTCTTGATCTGGAGATGCCGGGATCAGAGGGATATAATACAAGAAAGATTATCCGGGCAGTGGAGAATGGAGAGCTGGAGGAGGAGATTCTTGACAGAACGGTAGAGCGCATACTGAAAGTAGTCTTCTCCTACGCAGATAACCGGAAAGCAGAGACTGTATTTGATAGGGAAAAGGATCACAAGGCAGCGGCAGATATCGAAACAGAGTGTGCCGTACTTCTGGAAAATAAGGGGGCGCTGCCGCTGAGAAAAGAACAGAAAATAGTCTATATCGGGGAATTTGCAAAGAAACCGCGCTACCAGGGCGGGGGATCGAGCCACATCAATACGGACAGCGTAGTGTCAGCTCTGGAAACTGCGGTGAGAAAAGGCAGGGCAGTGGAGTATGTGAAGGGCTTCTCGTCAGAGCGTGACGAAATGACAGAAGAAGAACTGAAACAGGCGTGTGAAGCGGCTGCGGGAGCAGATGCAGTTGTAATCTTTGCCGGACTGCCGGACAGCTTTGAATCGGAAGGATATGACAGAACATCCATGGAACTGCCAAAGTGTCAGAATCGTCTTATAGAGGTTGTGGCTGAGATACAGAAGAATGTGGTGGTGGTCCTACATAACGGAAGTCCCGTAGAAACTCCGTGGGCTGAGTCTGTAAATGCCATTCTGGAGATGTATCTGGGAGGAGAAGGCATCGGGGAGGCCAGCGACCGGCTGTTATTCGGGGAGGCGAACCCGGGGGGACGTCTGGCGGAGACTTTCCCATATCGTTTGGAAGACAATCCGAGTTACCTGAATTTCCCCGGAGACGGCAGGACTGTTCTCTATGGAGAAGATATCTTTGTCGGATACCGCTACTATGATGCGAAGAAAGTACCGGTGCGCTGGGCATTCGGACATGGTCTGTCATATACGGAATTCAGCTACAGCAATATGAAACTCTCTTCTGTAGAAATGAAGGATGGAGATGTTCTGAGGGTAAGCATTGATGTGGAGAATACAGGAAAGATGGCAGGAAGTGAAGTAGTTCAGCTCTATGTCAGCGACAAAGACAGCACCGTGCCAAGAGCAGTGAAGGAACTGAAAGGGTTTGCGAAAGTATTTCTGAATCCGGGTGAGAAGAAGACGGTTACAATGGAGCTTTGTGCGAGAGATTTTGCTTACTACGAGACAAAGATTCACGACTGGTATACTCCGTCAGGTACATATGAGATCCAGATCGGACATGCCAGTGATGATATAAGAGAAACTGCCAAACTTTCATTTACTACAGATGTATCGCTGCCGTTTACTGTAGATATGACCACGACAATGGGAGAGTTAATGAGCCACCCGAAGACAGCAGGAAAAATGATGGAGTATCTTGAGGGGATATCACAGGGAGAAGAATCAAAGAAAGAAGAAGGAGAAGTAGAACTTGTGACTCCGGAAATTATAGCCCAGATGCCGCTGAAGTCATTTCTGAGTGTGATTCCAGGTGAAGCGATTGAACAGATGATTGTAGAGTTGAATTCTCTGTGTGCAGAAGAGGGAAAGTGAGAATAAAATATGAATCAAGATAAGATAAAAATGAGAGAAAAGCTGTCATTTGCAATGGCAAACTTTGGAAACATTCCGATTATGACACTGATCAACGGATATTTACTAATTTTTTATACCAATATATGCGGCTTGAGTCCTGCTGCATGTGCGACACTGTTCCTGATCGCACGCTTTCTAGATGCCATTAACGATCCGTTAGTTGGATTTATAATCGACCATCTTCCGACCAGAAAAATGGGACATTTCCGACCGACATTGATTCTGGGAACAATTCTGTGTAGCGTCAATTTCCTTCTGCTTTGGTTTGGACCTATGTTATCAACATCGGGGAAACTGGCAATCGCATATGTATCGTATATTCTGCTTGGTGTGTTGTTCCCAGTCATGGATATTTCGCTGAACAGTCTTCTGCCGGTTATGACAGAAGATATGAAAGAAAGGAACAGCTTAAGTACAATCAAAGGGCTTGCATATGTGATCGGGGCGCTTGTAATCGGTGTGGCAGCTCCACTTATTCTTGGAGATACTTCTAACAAACAGGGATATATTAATCTTGTTCTGATCATGACAGCAGTGATTTTTTTCTTCTCTATTATAGGAACCATGGGAGTAAAAGAACGTGTAAAACCACAGATGGAGAACAGCTATTCTGTAAAAGAATTATTCAAGATTCTCAGTCAGAAGCCGGTGTACATTACATTCCTTGCTGTACTGTTATATTCGATTGGAAGCAATATCGTGAATGCAGCAAATACATACTTTTATACATATATTTTTGAAGACCTGACGTTGGCGTCTATTATTACGCTTATTACATGTGTTGCTGTTTTTCCGGCTACAATGGTCATTGGTAATCTGATTGGAAGGTTTGGAAAGAAGAAAATGTATGCGATTGGACTTGCACTTGCAGGACTTGCACCAATCATCCGTCTGTTGGATGTGAGGAGCATTCCCCTTCTTATTGTCTCTGTATTGATTGCAGGAATAGGAGCCGGCTTTGCAGCACCTCTTAATTATGGAATACAGGCAGATAATACAGATTATATCGAAGTGTCTATGGGAATTAGGGCAGAAGGTGCTGTCGCATCTCTTTCCAGCTTTGTCTCCAAGTGTGCAATGGGAATCGGTGGTGCGATTCCGGGGTATCTGCTGCAGTTAGCAGGATTTGACAGTAAGGCGGCAGTACAGAATGACGATGTGATTAATGTGATCGTCCTCTGTGTGCTAATATTGCCGGCAATCGTAAATGTGGTGGCCATTGTGATCTTCTCAAAAGGTTATCCTATTACCAAGGAAAAATTGAATGAGCAGACATATCTGTTGAGGGAGAAACGGTCAAAAGCGGGAATAAGTGAATAAGAATGATAGAGAAGGAGTATCAGCATGGGAAAGATTTATGCGGCAAAAACAAATCATATCACAAATCCGATAGGGTTTAATATGGATACTATTGCATTTTCATGGAAAGTGAAAGGATGCAGGGGACAGAACCAGAAACATGCAAGGATTGTAATCAGCAAGAATAAAACCTTTACAGATATCTGTTACGATACAGGTGAAACAGAGTTGGACAGCCTCTCTACAAGAGTAGAATTTGAAATACAGCCGTATACAAGATATTACTGGAAGGTCATTGTTGCAACAGATGTAGAGGAAGTAATCGAATCAGATGTACAGTTTTTTGAGACTGCCAAAATGGATGAACCATGGACTGGAAGATGGATTACTTGTGACAGCAGTCAGGAACGTCATCCGATTTTTTCAAAAAGGATTGAACCGAAAAAAAAAGTGAAAAGAGCAAGGTTGTACATTTGCGGTCTGGGATTGTATGAGGCATATTTTCTGGGGGAAAGCAAAGAAAATCCTGAGAAAATCGGTGATGAGTATCTGACTCCGTACTGCAATAATTATGACCAGTGGATCCAGTATCAGACGTATGACATCACGAAACAGGCAGAACAAGGCGGTGTGCTGTCTGTTCTTCTCGGAAACGGCTGGTATAAAGGCAGGTTCGGTTTCAATGATCCGGAGCGGGAAGCATATTACGGTGACGAGTGGAAGCTGATTGCGGAGATTCACATAGAGTACAAAGACGGAACGAAAGATGTGATCAGTTCTGATGAAACCTGGTCAGTTACAAGAAGCAATTTGTGGTTTTCCAATATCTATGACGGTGAGAGAAGAGATGATACGCTGCCGCCGGTAGAGGAGTCTCCTGCGCGGATCGCAAAGGTTCCGAAAGGCCGGCTTATGGAACGGTTATCTCTTCCGGTTAAGGTACAGGAGGAGATGAAGCCGGCAGAACTGATCCATACGCCTGCTGGAGAAGATGTATTTGATCTGGGGCAGGAGATCGCAGGGATCTTCCGACTGCGTGTACATGAGCCGGCGGGGACAACTATCAGGATTCAGACGGGAGAGGTGCTTCAGGACGGATGTTTCTATAACGAGAATTTAAGAACTGCACTTTCGGAGTACATTTATGTTTCTGATGGTACAGAAAAGGTGATTACGCCTCATTTTACATACTATGGCTATCGATATGTGAAAGTGACCGGGATTAGGGATCTTTCATGTGAGGATTTCACGGCGCTTGTTCTTTACAGCGATTATGAGAGCATCGGGGCAATCGAGACAGGGAATGATCTTGTGAACAAATTGATCTCCAATATCGAATGGGGGATGAAAGGAAACTTCCTGGATGTGCCTACAGACTGCCCGCAAAGAGATGAGAGAATGGGCTGGACAGGGGATGCACAGGTATTTTCTGCGACTGCAAGCTATCTGGCTGATACCTACGCGTTTTACCGGAAATATTTATATGACATGTATCAGGAACAGCTTCTGGCGGACGGAATGGTTCCGGAGATTGTCCCCACATTCGGACCGACAAAATGTTCCTGCGCATGGGGAGACGCTGCGTGTATCATTCCGTGGAACGTATATCTGTTCAGCGGGGACAAAACAATCCTGGAAAGCCAGATTGAGAGCATGAAGGCATGGGTTGATTATATTCGCAGGATTGACGGAGATCATCACGGATGGAGACAGATCTTCCATTATGGAGACTGGCTGGCTCTCGACCGTACAGGCGCTGTCGCGAACAGTGTGTACGGGGCGACCGATGAAGCATATATCGCGGATATCTACTATGCGGCAAGCGCCCAGACAGTCGCAAAGGCGGCGGACGTGCTTGGACTGGAAGAAACGAGACAGGAATATCAGGAAATCGCAGACCGTCAGTGGCGGGCAGTGAAAGAAGAATATTTTACTTCCACAGGAAGATGTGCGGTGAAGACGCAGACAGGGCTTATCCTTGCGCTGAAGTATCATCTGTCTGAAAATGAAGAACTGACAAAGCAGATGATGAAAAAACTCCTCCGGGACAACAAAAATAAACTGAATACCGGGTTTGTGGGTACGCCGCTTCTGTGCAACGTGCTGACAGACCACGGGATGACGGATGCGGCGTACCGGCTGCTTTTGAACGAAGAATATCCGGGTTGGCTTTATGAAGTGAAGCTGGGGGCAACGACCGTGTGGGAGCGTTGGAATTCACTGGATGAGAACGGCCATGTCTCCAGCACGGGAATGAACAGCCTGAATCATTATTCATATGGCGCCGTACTGGAATGGATCTTCCGCCATGCGGCCGGGATTGATGTGACGGAACAGAGTCCGGGAGGCCGGGTGATGCGGATCAGCCCGAAAGTGAATCGCGGACTGGGATATGTAAAAGCGGTTTATGATTCAGCATGCGGATGCTATCAGTGCGGTTGGGAGATATCAGGGGATAATAAAATCACTGTCACTGTTACAGTTCCGTTTGGCGGAAGGGCAGAAGTGGTTCTTCCACTTGCGCCGGAATCTGTATATGAAGATAAAGAAAACCCACTGTTTGAAGATGTAGAAAACGGAATTTGCCGTGTGAAAGCCGGAGAATATGAAGTCACTTATGAGGCGTCACAGCCTTTAAAGAGGAAATACAGCATAGATTCGACAATGGAAGAACTGCTGAACCATCCGGATATTCGCGCGTTTCTTTCTCAAATGATGGAAGTGGATATGATTCCGGATATTGCATATGGACTTTCGCTTAGAGATGTCGCGAAAACATTCGCAGGAGAAATCAAACCAGAGGAAGCACAGATGCTGGATATTGCACTGGCAAACTTCTAATAAGGAGCAGAGAGATGAAGAAAGAAAATCAGAAAGTAAAATTATCTGAAAAATAGGGATGTTGATGGTATGTGCAGGAAACATACCGCTTATGACACTTTTATCCGTATATTTTATGATCTATTACACAACTGTGGTGGGACTGGATCCCAAGGCGCTTGCGACCTTGTTTTTAATCTCTAAGGTAATGGATGGAATCAGCGATCCTGTCATGGGCTTTATTCTGGATAGATTTCCCGTAACAAAAATGGGAAAATTTCGCCCTATGCTGATTCTGGGAACCATTATCTGTGTCATAAACTATATTCTGCTGTGGTTTGGCGCTGTCTGGAGTCCTGTAGGAAAATATGTGATCGTTTATGTTACCTATTCAATACTTCTGTATACTGCGCGCCAATCTTTGGATGGAATTCCTGTCGGATCATGGCAGATACAGCAGCACTCCTCGGGCATACATCAGACGAATTATACTATGATGACATTGCGTCCAGAATGAAATCTGCCATTCAAAAAGGACTGATCGATGATGATGGGAAGATGCCTCTTGATTTTATGGGCAGTTATGTGCTGGCAATCGCATTTGATCTTGCTCCTGAAAGGAAGAAAAAAAGTATCGCCGGACATTTGATCCGCAAGATAGAAGAAAACGGGGATTGTCTGGATACAGGATTCCTGACGACACCGTATCTGCTGGATGCACTCTGTAAGATCGGCAGGATGGACAAGGCATATAAAATCCTGCTCCAGACAAAGTGCCCGTCATGGCTTTATGAGGTGAAGCAGGGAGCGACAACAATCTGGGAAAATTACATTTCTTACAAGGAGGACGGGTCTCCGGTTATGACAAGCCTGAACCATTATGCCTTTGGATGCGTGGACGACTGGATGTTCCGGAAGATAAGCGGCATTGATATGGCTGCTTCCGGATTTAAGAAGATTGTGATTGCGCCGGAGCCGAATAATGCGTTTACAAGTGCAAAACGTACCTATATGAGTGAGTACGGTAAAGTAGGGGCAGAGTGGAGTATGGAAGAGGGGAAATTTAAATTGAAAGTGGAGATTCCCTGTAACACAACTGCCACTGTAAAACTGCCGGATGGCAGATTGTATGAGGTGGGGAGCGGAATATATCAGTTTGAATAAAAGTATCAAAGGAAATAAAATGACAGTATTTGTGAGAACTGACCGGCAAAAGCAGACGGTCAGTTTTTCTTAATACGAAAGTTGAAAATAATACGAGGAGTTTAGGATTATGAAAAAGAAAATATTGAAGATTACCTTAAGTGTCGTTTTAATTTTGATTCTGGCTGTGGGTATAGGTCTGGCATATTTAGTAGGGGCGGCAGGCGGTGGTGGACCGTTTGATTTTGTTTGGAAGAACAAACTGAAAAAAATGCCAGGAAACGCAGAAAAATATAGTCTGGAAAATGTAGAACCCTTAGAAAACAGTCCGCTTGAAGGAAAGCGTATTTGCTATCTTGGATCGTCTGTAACTTTAGGGCTGTACTCAATGGATGTTTCCTTTGTAGATTATATCTCTTATAGAAATGGCTGTGAGTATGTAAAAGAGGCCGTAAGTGGTACTACTTTAGTGGATAACGGAAAGACGTCTTATATCCAGAGGATGAAAAATAATATCGGTACAGATGAGAAATTCGATGCATTTGTCTGCCAGCTTTCCACGAATGACGCGTCGAAGGAAATGCCGATAGGAGAACTCAGCCGTTCAGAAAATTTGGAAGATTTTGATACACAGACGATAACAGGAGCAATGGAATATATCATTGTATATGCAAAGCAGACATGGAATTGTCCCGTGATCTTTTATACTGGAACAAAATATGACAGTAAACAGTATCAGCAGATGGTAGATGTATTATTTGAGCTTCAGGATAAATATGGAATAGGCGTGATCGACCTTTGGAATGACGAGGAGATGAATGACGTTTCTGAAAAAGAATATGAAGTTTATATGGCAGATCCGGTTCATCCGACGCAGGCAGGATATCTGGAATGGTGGACGCCTAAGATGGAAGAATATTTATATTAATTTTTAGAAAGATGATTATTATATTAAGTTTCGTCGGTAAACCGCTTATATATCGTTGGTGATTTGCCCTTTGGGATTATTTATAATTGAATCAAACAATGAAAGGACGGATAACGAAATGGAAAATGCAGTTACAAAAAGAGAAAAAATCAGTTATGGTTTGTATTTTATGGGACAGAATGTATTCTATGGACTGATAGGATATATGACTACATATTTTACAGATATCGGCATAACGGCAGCATTGGTTGCGATCGTGGCGCTGATCACGAAAGTGTGGGATGCCATCAACGATCCGATCTTCGGTATGATCATGGATAAGGTAAATTTTAAGAAAGGGAAATTCCTGCCGTGGCTTCAAATATCTGTCATAGCGATTCCGGTGGCGACCATTCTTCTTTTTACAATACCTACCGGGATTCCCATGATGGCTAAAATCATATGGGCAACACTTGCTTATATGTTATGGGATACAGCCTATACCCTTTGTGATGTGCCGATTTTTGGTATTGTCACCACGATGACAACGGACCAGAAGGAACGTATTTCACTAAACAGTATAGGAAGGATGTTTGTTATTTTTGCAGGTATTGTTACAGGAATTGTCCTGCCGTTGGTACGGCAGCGGTTAGGCGGCTGGGCGACAACAGTAATTGTGTTATCTCTTTTGTCAGTTGTTATGATGATTCCAATCTGTCTGTTCGCAAAGGAGAGAGTAATTGAAAAAGAAAGAGCACTGGACGAAGGGGCAGAAGATAGTTATACGCTGCGCGATATGGCAGAATGTCTGCGAAAGAACAAATATTTATTGATTTTCTTTGCGGCTCCGCTCATCAGCAGCCTGCTTAATGTTGGTGCAAATTGGGGCTTATATGTTGCCCGGTACTGCCTTGGCGGTGAAGAAGCTGCCTCATATGTTTCGATGACGGTGATTATTCCGACCTTAATCGGTGCGGTTATGGCAGTAGAATTATGCAAGAAATATGACAAATTTAAAGTCTTCTATATTTCATATGTTTTCGCTTTACTTCTGGGAATTGTAAGATTCATTGCTGGGTATGAGAATATGACGGTGTATGTGACTTTAAATGCCTTAGGAGGAATTCCGCTGGGAATAGCAGTTATACTGCAGTATCAGTTTACGCCGGACTGCTACGAGTATGGACAGTACAAGACAGGATTAAAAATGCGTGGTGTAACGTTTGCAGCGCAGACATTTTTTACAAAATTAAATGGAGCGGTCGCAACAGCAGTCAGTGTGTTTGCGTTAACTTTAATCGGCTTCCGGGAAGGAGAAGGCGTTGTTCAGGCGGCAGGATTTGCCGATAAATTATGGACATTCAGCTGTCTTGGCAGCATTATCGGGGGGATTTGCACTCTGCTTATGCTTCGCCTTTACAAGCTTAATGACCATGATGTCCAGCTGATGGCAAAATGCAACAATGGTGAGATTAGCCGTGAAGAGGCAGAGTCACAGATGATCAATCAGTATTAAGAAAAGAATGGAGGACTTTTGCAATGGACAGAATAAAGGAACTGATTTCAAAAATGACGCTGGAAGAGAAGGCAAGTCTCTGCTCGGGCGCTGATAACTGGCATACGAAAGAAATCAAACGACTGAACATTCCGTCAGTTATGATGGTGGACGGCCCTCACGGACTGAGAAAGCAGGAAGGGGAAACGGATCATCTGGGATTGAATGAAAGTGTGAAGGCCGTTTGTTTCCCAGCAGCCTGTGCAACAGCCTCCAGCTTCGATGTTGACCTGATGGAACGGATGGGAGAGACGCTGGGAGCGGAGTGTCAGGCCGAGAATGTAAGCATGCTGCTTGGCCCGGCGGTGAATATTAAAAGGAGCCCGTTATGCGGGCGGAACTTTGAGTATCTGTCGGAGGATCCATATCTGGCAGGTAGGATGGCATCGGCATATATCCGCGGAGTACAGAGTCAGGGCGTGGGGACAAGCATTAAGCACTTCGCACTGAATAACCAGGAAACACTCCGTATGACGATATCTTCCGAGGTGTCAGAACGTGCGCTCAGGGAAATCTACCTGCCTGCGTTTGAGGAAGCGGTGAAAGAATCAGCTCCAAGAACCGTCATGTGTAGCTACAACAAAATAAATGGAGAATATGCTTCGGAAAACAGATATCTTCTGACAGATATCCTGAGAAAAGAATGGGGATACAAAGGCTGCGTCGTCAGTGACTGGGGCGCTGTAAATAACCGTGTGAAAGGACTGCAGGCCGGACTGGATCTGGAGATGCCTTATTCCGGAGGATACAATGACAGACAGATTGTGAAAGCAGTACAGGAGGGAAGACTGGACGAAGCTGTGCTGGATGAAGCGGTGGAGCGGGTATTGAATGTTGTATTTGCCGGTGAAGAGCAGCATTGTCCGGAAATTATATCTGATAAGGAAACAGATCATAAAAAAGCAGCGGATATTGAGACGGAATGTGCGGTCCTGCTAGAAAATAACGGTATACTTCCGTTGAATACAGACAGAAAGGTTGCCTATATAGGGGAATTTGCCGAAAAGCCGCGGTATCAGGGCGGCGGCTCCAGCCATATCAATCCGTTCAGGGTCGTTTCGGCATTAGATGCTGCCGGAGAAAAAGGGCGTAGCGTGACTTATGCAAAAGGATTTTCTATGGAAAATGACGCGATGACGGAACAAGAGCTAGAAAAAGCGCTTCGGACTGCTGCAGAAGCAGACGTCGCGGTGATCTTTGCCGGTCTGCCTGAGATATTTGAGTCGGAAGGGTATGACAGAACATCTATGAAGCTGCCCCAATGCCAGGACCGTCTGATCGAAGAAGTGTTGAAAGTACAGCCTAATGTTGTAGTTGTACTCCACAATGGAAGCCCGGTAGAACTGCCCTGGGCTGATAAAGTAAGCGCGATCCTTGAAATGTATCTCGGAGGTCAGGGCGTTGGCGAAGCCTGTGACTGGCTGTTATACGGAGAAGCGAATCCGTCCGGCAGGCTGGCGGAGACATTCCCGTACCGGCTGGAAGATAATCCGAGCTACCTTCATTTCCCAGGAAATGGAAAGCGGGTGTTATATGGTGAGGATATCTTTGTCGGGTACCGCTATTATGATACAAAGAAGGTTCCGGTGCGGTATGCATTCGGACATGGGCTGTCTTACACGGAATTTGCTTATGAGGACTTGAATTTGTCATCGGCTCAAATGACGGATGAGGATATCCTGACGGTCTCCTTCAAGGTGAAAAATACAGGAAAGACAGAAGGAAAAGAAGTCGTACAGCTGTACGTGGCTGACCTGTGCGGCATATCGGAGAGACCGGTCAAGGAATTGAAAGGATTTGCCAAAGTTCATCTCCTGCCGGGAGAGGAAAAAACGGTGTCGATGGAAATTTTGGCGAGGGATCTTTCCTATTATGAAGAACGTCTCGGGGACTGGTATGCGCCATCCGGAACATACCGGATCCTGATCGGCCATGCTTCTGATGACATCCGATTACATGCTGATATTGTATTTGAAACACAGAAAGAACTGCCCCTTCGCGTAGATTTCACAACAACGTTCGGAGAATTATTGGATCATACGAAAACCGCTCCCGTTATTACGGAACTGCTGGCTCCATTGGCAGCAGCAGCCGCATCAGCAGAAGGTATGAGTGACGAATACAAGAAGCTGGGAGAGCAAGTTATCCGGGAAATGCCGATGAAATCTCTGCTGGGACAGATGCCGGGAGAACAGGTGGAACAGCTGATCGGTCAGTTGAATTGCTTACTTGCACAATAGGATAATTGAGGAAGGATGTTCAAAAAATGAAAAAAGAACACGAAATTTTATTTGAACCATTTAAAATTGGAACGGTAATGATTAAAAACCGTTTTGTTTTGGAACCAATGGAAGGTACAAACATGATAGACTGCTTACCTATTTTTAAAATTGGTGAGGATATCTATGATTATTATGTGGAGCGTGCAAAGAATCATGTAGGTTTAATTATTCCCGGAATGGTTACTCTGCGTAGTATGGTGGGGAAACAGTGGCTTTATGAGCAGAAAGAAATATTCGAAGGACTAAAGCCGCTTTTAGCAGAAATTCATAGTTACGGTGCAAAAGTGTTTTTGCAGATTGGTGCAGGATGGGGACGAACATTTACCATGCCGCTGGCATTAAAGGAACTTTATGAAAAAGAGAAGGAAACCGGACAAAAGTCCATGTTTGACTGGGATAATCTTCTTGTAGCCCCTAGTGAACTGCCTAACCGTTGGCTTCCAGAAATTATACATAGACCACTGACGGAAGGAGAAATTCTTGAGTATGTGGATGCCTATGGTAAGACAGCCAAACTTTGTATGGAGACAGGGTTTGACGGTGTGGAAGTGCATGCCGTGCATGAAGGCTATCTGCTGGATCAGTTTACAACGAAGTATACGAATCGGAGAACAGATCAGTATGGGGGGACTTTTGATAACCGCTACAGGTTTGCGAAAGAAGTTGTAGAGGAGATTAAGCGACAGTGCGGTGACACATTCCCTGTATCCCTTCGGTATTCCGTAACCAGTAAGACAATCGGCTTTGGTATCGGGGCAGTTTATGGTGAGAAATTTACAGAAGCCGGCAGAGATCTTGAGGAAGGGCTGAAAGCCGCAAAATATCTTCAGGATGCAGGATATGACATGCTTAATGCGGACAATGGGACTTACGATTCATGGTACTGGGCGCATCCGCCTGTATATATGCCTTTAAACTGTAACATGGCGGAGGTGACACGATTAAAAGAAGTGGTAGAAATTCCTGTGGTATGTGCAGGAAGAATGCAGCCGGATGAAGCTTCAGCATCTATATCAGAAGGAAAACTGGATGCTATGGGAATCGGACGTCAGTTCCTGGCGGATCCGGAATATATTGTAAAACTGGAACAGGAGAAATTTAGCGACATTCTTCCTTGCATTGCATGTCATAATGCATGTCTTCCGATTTATCATTATGAAGGCGTTGGCTGTGAAATCGATGAAGAGGATGGAAAAACACAAGGGCATTGTGCGTTGAACCCTAGGACATTCTGTGAGCAGAAATATGATTTTGAGAAAAAAGCAGCTGTAACGAAAAGTATTGCGGTCATCGGCGGGGGTATCGCTGGGATGACTGTAGCCCGAATTGCGGCAATACGAGGTCATGAGGTAACTATTTATGAAAAGAGTGACCGGCTCTGTGGTGTGTTTAATGCTGCAGCAGCACCTGAATTCAAAGAAAAAGATAAAGAATTTATAAGATGGATTCAACAAGAAATAGAAAGCCTGCCGATTAAAGTGGAATACAACTGTGAAATTACAACTCTGGCTGAGCTGACAGAAGATGAAATTATCATTGCTACGGGCGCAAAACCTAGAAAGCTAGATGTTCCGGGACAGGAAAAAGCTATTGAAGCAACGGAATATCTGCTGGGGAGAAAAGTAGGAAAGGACGTCGCTGTAATCGGCGGAGGTTTGACGGGCTGCGAGATTGCCTATGACCTTGTGCTGAAAGGAAAACGACCGGTTATTGTGGAAATGGCAGACGATATTTTAAAGACCAAGGGACTCTGCATGGCAAACTCCAGTTGTATGAGAGACTTATTGCGGTATTATGAAGTTCCTATTTATAAAAACGCAAAGCTCTTAGAAATCATTGAAAATGGAATTGTTATTGAGACAGCGGAAAAGACAATACAGTTGGAATGCGACGACGTGATAATGAGCTGTGGTTATATGCCAGACACGAGGCTTGTTGACGGCGGAACACAACAGGGGAAAACGAATATTCATATAGTCGGCGATGTTAAAAAGGTTGGAAATTTGAAAACAGCAATCTGGGAGGCTTATGATTTAGCATTTTCTTTGTAAGATTAAACTCTTAAGCGGACAAAGAGGCTTTTAATATATTATAGAAACACTGCTATAAGAATTATTGATACCATTAGGCTGTCGATTTTTGAGGGATGTCATATACAGAATTATACTGACTAATATTAAGTTTTAATCGGTATTTCAATTTGTGTGATGTAATCATCAAAGGAGTCAATGAAGAGTTCATTGATTCCTTTTTCATATGCAAAATCGCAAAATGTAATACCATGCTTGTTGGGCCGGCTCTATCAAAGATGATAAGCCCTTTTTCCTGTCTCAGAAACCTGGATAGGACTTAGATTTCTTACCCAGTTTAAGATAGTTGACTTTGCTACGCCATATTCACTTGATAACTGAGGAAATGAGTAATTTCCTGTATTGTACAAATCCACAATTTGTTGCTTAAACTCTTGTGTGTACTTCTTTTGGTTTTTTGCCATGTTGAACAGCTCCTTTACATTATTATGATTATTATAGGCTGTTCAACTTTTTATGTCTATGGTTATATACTAACACCAATAAAAGCCAAAAGAGAAGGCATAACAAGACAGGAAGCAATAGAAAAAATATTGGCATTACGGGAGAATGGTACATTGTAGTAGTTGAATTTGATATGTGAAAGGAAATGTAGGTATGAGAAAAAAGAACGATATAAAGGAGGAAAATGGGAAACTTCTTCTTTCAGTAAAAGAAACCTGTGAATTAACTGGGTTATCTGAAAAAACAGTTC
>NZ_JADPEX010000039.1:0-29036 GCF_015668065.1 Ruminococcus sp. 1001713B170207_170306_F1
ATCGTACAGATCCCATTAAAAGATGAAATTCCGGAGCGCCAGATCTGCCTGGTGTATGACAGCCAGCATCCTATGGGAGCTGCGGCAAGAGAATTAAAAAATACCATTCTATTAGGGCATGTATAAAAACAGCGTATGGAAAAAATTTTGGTAATTAGAAAAAACTTGGAGAAAGTACTTTATGGATTACATAAAAGAAGCGAAAAAACTTGGTTTTTCAAATACGGCAATCATGGACACAAAAAAACTCGTATTCAAACCGGAATACCGAAAGTTTTGTGAAGAAAATCAGTGTGGATGTTACAACGTAAATCCAGCATGTCCACCTGAATGCGGAACGGTAGAAACTATGAAACAAAGGGTATTTGCCTATGAAAAAGCGCTTATTCTACAGACGATACAAAGTAAGGATATGGACTATAAAATGGCGAAGCTTGCGCACAATAAACTCACCGAACAGTTGGCCTCTAAAATAATGGAATCTGGAAATACCGACCTGCTGATCATGTCCGCTGGTCCTTACAGGCACTATTCTTGCCTGTCCGCCTACTGTGTTGATGCCCAGGAAATGGCAGATGCGGTGGGAATGACCTGCTGGGGGACCGATGATAAGATACGGTATTTTTCACAAATTTTATTTCATGGAAACTTATAATGGAAAACACTTACAACGGTCTGTGATATGGCAGACATAAAAATATGATATGAAAAAGAAATCTCTCATCCTATTGCGGTATGACTATAACAATGCTATAATCCCTCCCGAAAAGAGACAGGTACAGTTCTCATTATGATCCAAACAGAAAAAGAGGCGTTTTAGTATGAAAACAGTTTTACCAAGAGAACAAGCTGTAGAAGATATTTTTTCCAGAATCCTGGCTTCCCCGGAGGCATCAGGAAGGCTTCGGAAAGTGTTTTACCAATATCTGGACGATGAACATATGCTGGTGGATGAGGATCCGGACCACTTTTTGCAGGTACTCTTTCACGCTTACCAGAACGGGGATGTAAGTGCTCTTCTTCTGGAATTGTGTGGCAAAAGTATGTTTGATCTGCTCCGCGAAGCCTACCTGATTCCAAGAAAATTCCATGGAAAAGCAGGAGAGAACCCGGTTCTTCTTACTAATGTGGAAGGAGAGCTTCTTCCAGAAACAGGGAAGATGGTTTCCGCTCATGAATACGGAAAATTTAAAGAGACATTTGACAGGCATGAGTGTGTACCCAGGTCCGGGCTTTACCTTGCAGATGGATATGACATTGTACATTCTTACACGGACGGACTGGAAATTAAAGAAGAAAAAGAAGAACGCCAGCGTGGAATCTTGATCCTTTATGCACTCCCGGATACCTGTAAGCTGGGTCTTACAGAAGCCCAGACTTATGCCGTTGTATGGAAGACTTTCCAGGAAATCCAGCAGGCAGCACCGCATGCCGTCGTATTCTATGGACAGGAGACCGGTATAAAAAAAGAAAGTCCCGAAAAACCCTATGATGAGCTTGGCGTTCTCCTTCCTATCCATGAGTTTGAGAAGAAAATGCTTCAGCGCATGGAGGAAATTGATGGAATCGTCCTTGCCTGCAGGGAACGGATGATGGAACAGACTGGAAATGACAGCCTGAAATTATAATGAGACTTTTTTGAAGGAAGTGGCTTTATGCAGTTGGAGAGGGTCAGAAAAAATCACATGGACGTGGAGTGGCATGAATACACCGATGAAAATGGCAAAAATACTCCCATTATAAATGCGAGCATCACGGAAAAGGCTTCCATTATAGGACGTGTAGGGATTATGTTTTTATCCTGTGGAACTGGAGCATGGAGAGTCCGAAGCTCTATGAATGCCCTGGCGGAAGCGATGGGGATTACCTGCACCACAGATATCGGGCTGATGTCCATTGAGTACACCTGTTTTGATGGGGAAAACGGATTTACCCAGTCGTTATGTCTTACCAATACAGGGGTGAATACGTCAAAGCTGAACCGGCTGGAGCATTTTATCCGCAATTTTGAAACAGAGGGGAAAAATATGTCCGGGGAAGAGCTTCATAGCTATCTGGATGAGATTGAAAGAATTCATGGCCTTTATTCCCCGGTAGCCCTGGGGCTGGCTGCCGCCATTGCATGCTGTGGATTTACCTTTCTTCTGGGCGGAGGACTGGTAGAAATGTTCTGTGCTTTTGTTGGCGCAGGACTTGGAAATTTCTTTCGCTGTAAATTAACAAAGCATCATTTTACCCTGTTTCTTGGAATTGTTTCCTCGGTTTCTCTGGCATGCTTTGTATATGCAGGACTTTTGAAATTAGGAGAAATCCTGTTTGGGATTTCCATTCAGCATGAAGCAGGATATATCTGTGCCATGCTTTTTATCATCCCTGGTTTTCCCTTTATTACCAGCGGAATTGACCTGGCAAAGCTGGATATGCGTTCTGGCATGGAAAGGCTCACTTATGCACTGATCATTGTTCTGGTAGCCGCCATGTCTGCCTGGATCATGGCTATGCTCCTTCACCTGCAGCCAGTGGATTTCATAAAGATCCGTATGTCTGCTGCAATGTGGATCCTCACACGGCTTGCTGCAAGCTTTTTCGGCGTGTTCGGTTTTTCCATCATGTTTAACAGCCCAGTCAGGATTGCCTGTTCTACGGCAGTACTTGGTGCAATTGCAAATACCCTCCGTCTTGAACTGGTGGATCTCGTAGCTTTACCTCCGGCAGTAGCTGCATTTATAGGGGCACTTACAGCCGGACTTCTTGCCTCCCTTTTGAAAAATAAGGTTGGTTATCCAAGGATTTCCGTGACAGTGCCTTCCATTGTGGTCATGGTACCGGGGCTTTATTTATACCGTGGATTTTATAACCTTGGAATCATGTCCTTATCCGTTTCTGCATCCTGGTTTGCAGCTGCGCTTCTGATCATTGCATCGCTTCCGCTTGGACTAATCTTTGCAAGGATTTTAACAGATAAGACGTTTCGGTATTGTACCTGACTTGATTCGTGCTTGTAACAAAGACCGTAATAAATGTGATTGGTGAAATTGTGAAAAGGATATCTGATATTTTCTTCTGACCGGTGATTTTGACCTTACAAGCATTGACTTGGAACCGATTGGAAATATGAATGATATGCAGAATCATGTACTGCCGTATTTGCAGAGTTTTTGCAGTCTGGAAGAAAAAGGTGTGAAGGAGAGACGAGAACAGCAGGTGGCAGAGAAAAATGAGAGCAGAGAAGCTGTGCCAAGAGCTGGCCTTGAAGCAAATACAGCAGTATTTGTTCTATGAGCTTCCATCATTATCCGGATCCACAGGCATTTTTTGACAGTGTGAAAAGATGTCTTCGCCCAAATGGAATCTTGACACTGATATTATGATGATGAATTAATTAATTGCCATGTTTGTCATAGACAAATGTGGCAATTTGCTTTATATGGTCAGTTTTTCGTGTATACTGAAAATAACCAGTGGTACAAAGAAAGGAGGGCACCAGAATGGCTCGGATCATTTTTTTTATTTTTGCGGTTATGTGCTGCATTACGACAGGAAGCAAAACTTCTCAAGGCTTACCAGAAGAAAAAGGCACTCTCACCGGAGCTTACCTTTATGAGGTGCCTGGCAGCAGCCAGATGAAGGATATGCAAAAGGTGCTGCCCTCCGAAATAGAATTCAGAAAGGACACGGAAGGACTGTTAACGGTGACGAAATTTACTTCCCCGGATGAAATCAGGACAGCTGTAAATGCCTTTCTTCAGATCCGGGTTGGAGACAGGACAGACATTTTTGTAACGGATCAATATAATGCCATTTCCTTTTTCTTTCCGGATAATACAACAGTGTCCTTCCAATTAAACGGCAGAAGCCTGGAATGGAGGAACGAGGGCAAAACAGAGCTTTATGACTTGGAGAATGCAGAGCTTTTCTGGGAGGAGGCAGGTTTAAGGTGACATTTCAGGAACAGTTGAATTTATATATAGAAGAGCTTTCCTGCAGCGGCAGGGAGCTTGCCCAAAACAGCGGTATTTCCGAAACCATTCTCAGCCGATACCGAAAGGGTGAACGTCTTCCCGGGGCAGACAGTGATTATCTGAAAAAGCTTGCAGCAGGAATTGCCCTGACTGCAGAGCAAAAAGGAAAGAAAAAGGATCAGGAAAGTGTTTTAGAGGTCCTTTTGGCAGCCTTGAAGCAGGAAGAAAAATCAGAAATCTTTTATTATCAAAAGTTTGATATACTTCTTCGGGAACTGGAAATCAATGTATCCAAAATGGCATCTGCCCTGCACTATGATCCGTCCTATATTTCCAAAATCCGAACGGGAAAAAGAACACCATCAGATGTCCGGGGGTTCGCAGAAAATGTATGCGGATATATTGTAAGGAATTTCTCCGGCCAGGAGGAGCTAAACAAAATCGTGGCACTGACAGGCTGTGACAATGAGACACTGATGCATCCGGAGAATTCCTTTATCCTTTTGCAGAATTGGCTTTGCTCGGGAAAATTTGAGACAATGGATTACATATCCGGCTTTTTGCAGAAAATGGACGAATTTAACCTGGACGATTACATACGAGCAATTCATTTTGACAGCTTTAAAGTACCTAAGGTTCCTTTCCAGCTTCCGGTTTCCAGACAATACTATGGACTGAAGGAAATGCGGGAGGGAGAGCTGGATTTTCTGAAGCACACAGTATTATCTAAATCCATGGAGCCTCTGCATCTGTGTTGTGATATGCCGGTGGAGGACATGGCACAGGATCAGGAATTTGCCAAGAAATATATGTTCGGTCTTGCCATGGTGCTGAAAAAAGGTCTTCATATTCACATTATCCATGATGTGGAGCGTCCTATGAAGGATATGATGCTGGGGCTGGAGAACTGGATTCCCCTTTACATGACCGGACAGATTTCCCCCTATTATCTGAAAGGGATTCAGAACAAGGTATATTCCCATCTGCATTATACCTCCGGGCAGGCGGCTATGACAGGGGACTGTATCAGCGGACATCATGATACGGCTCATTATTATCTTACCAGCCGCAAGGAGGAGGTGGAGATCTGCAGAAAAAACACGAAATATCTTCTGAAAAAGGCTCATCCTCTTATGGAAATCTACAGAGAAGAAAAGCGTGCCGCACTTTTTGATTTTCTGGAAAAGGATAGCCACGAAGAAGGCCTGCGCAGACGGATTCTGGCGGCACCGCCGCTGTTTGTCATCCCGCAGGAGGTTTTGAAGCAGATTCTTGCAGAAAATAGAATCAGCAGGCAGGAATGCGCTGGAATCCTTAAGGCACATGCAAGGGAACAAAGGCGAATAGAGAGCATACTGACTCACAGCCAGGTTATTGATGAGCTGTCCCAGGTTACCAAGGCAGAATATGAGAAATACCCGGCAGTGCTTCCTGTGGCAGAGTGCTTTCTTGAGAAGGATATTCTGCTTACCTACCAGGAATACAGGACCTGCGTAGAGGCAGCCATGGCATACGCAGATGCCCACAAAAATTATCAGTTTTCCCTTATAAAGGCCAAAGGCTTTCACAATATTCAGATTACCTGCAGGATGGAAAAATGGTGTATGGTTTCCAAAAACAAAACACCCTCCATCCACTTTGTGATCCACCATCCAAAGCTTCGGTATGCACTGGAAAATATGATACTCCCAATCCGTGATTCATAAACTAAAAAATGAAGGAGGCGTTTGGAAATGAAAAAATCATTGAGAAAAATAATTGCTGCCATATGTATGGGTACAATGCTTCTGTCATGTACTGCTTATGGCGCAGACAGCTCCCAGAATCTGATGGCATACACGGACAATGTGCTGTCAGATGGCTCCCTGATCTATTATTTTGAAGAGGTTGCAGTTACGCTTCCGGCTGACTGGCAGGGAAAAGTCCAGATCGAGACAACCGATAATTCTGCCACCTTTTATCACAAGGCAAGCCATGAGAAATGGCAGGAAAAATATGGGCAGGAGGGTGGAAAGCTGTTTACCTTATCCTGCACTGTCAATCACGATTTTCAGGAGCTTCCGGACTTTACCTATATTGGCTTTAGTGATCAGTCTGTAATGAACTATTTTATGATTTTCCCAACAGACTTCCAGGCATATACAGATGATCCGGCAATTGCAGCAGAATTTCAGCAGATGAATACGGAAATTGATTTTGTAAAGCAGCATGCCTATATGCTAAGCGAAGGCGACAACAACACAGTATCGGCTGCTGAGCCAGCGAAGATACCCACCACTGAACCAGAGACAACACCTACCACTGAGCCAGCGGCGATACCAACTACGGAACCGGTAGCTGTGCCGAATACGGAAGAGTACACAGGCAGCTGGGTGCAGATAATGGATGAATTTGAAATCTGTCTTCTGCCAGACTGGGAAGAGGTAGAGCTGGATGAGGAAGATAAGGCAGAGGGTGCTTACTATGCTGCAAAGTGTGTTGACCAGGATGCAGTGCTGATCGTAATGGCTATGGATCTTACAGAGGGCTACACCCAGGAGGAGATTGAAGCGGAGCTTGCTGAAGGTAATTTTGACTCCATGCTGGAGGTTGCCGAAGAAGCGTTAAAGCAGCAGGGCTATACCATAGAAAAAACAGAGGTAATTCATGATATTCCATGTACCTTCTTTTCCTATGAGGACGCTTACGGAATTGTATTTATGGATCAAGGTGATTCTGTAATGGATGTCCTTTATTTCTCTGGCGAGGCTATGGAAAACAATGATGGAGTGCAGTCTATTTTGCATTCTGTGAGATGGGTAGGCTAAAGAGGGCGCTGCCGAAGCTTACGCTGACGCTTCTGGCAGCCTGCATAAGCCTGAAGCCAACAGAAGTCAGGGCAGAGGAATCCTTGTTGGAGGCCTGGGAAAGGCAGAATCAGGCTGCCACAGGGGAAAATCACAACAATGTACCACAGCTTAAGGAAGAGGATATCCTTCGGATGAATCAGGGAAATGCGGATTTTCTGTATAACGATGAAGGGTATGTGACCTTTCTGAGAGGCAGATTTTACGAGGATAAGGTAACAGACACGGAAAAAGGAGTGGAATCCCTAATGGGGATTGCAGAGCTTCTTGGGCTTTCCAGGGGATCGGAATTTTTTGCAGTATATGGAGAGCAGGATGAATACGGCTACACCTACCTGACCTATAAGCAGCGTTACGGCGATCTGACTCTGGAAAATGCAGTGCTGAAAATCATTCTGGATCCACAGGGCTATACAGCAGGACTTGTAAGCTCCTTTACCCCAAATGTGGGAATGGCCCCGGAGGAAGAAAGCTCTATTACAGCTAAAGAAGCAGAACAGATTGTACGAAACCGGTATCCGGGAAATAAAGTACAGCTTTATACAAAATATACCAGAAAAACCTCTGTGACAATACAGGGAATTGCGTATCACGCATGGGCTGTTTTTACTACACCACCTGCAGGGGCAGCTGATAATGGCGGAAAAGGCTATCTGGAGCATCTGGTGGGATATGAAGGCAGCTACCTGACTTATATGGCTGTAAGCTCTCCTGAGGAGACTGTGCCTGGGGACAATGTGCAGATGGAAATGGCTTTGTCCTATTTTGAGGGACTGTCCGCAGATACCTATACAGGTGAGGTTACGCTCCATGATGGAACTAAGAAAACCATCACGGTTCCTGTTGCCAGAAATGATGCAAGCGGAACCTACTATCTGGCAGATGTAAATAGACATATTTTTCTGGCTGACTATTATTCCTATAATTTCCAGAATCAGTTCGTGCCCTGGACCTCTGATGATAATACCAGCTGGCCGGAGCATTACCTGATGGCCTATGAAAACTACATAAAGGTTTATGATTTTTATAAAAGTTACGGTCTGGAGTCTGTGGATGGCTTTGGAAGCCCGCTTCTGATTCTCACAGATTACTGCGACTTCCAGAAGCAGCCGATAAACAATGCCGTTTATCTTGGAATGTGTGAAGGCTGGGTGGTGTTTTCCGCAAGTGCAGCCAATCACTTCGGTGAGTGCGTAGATGTGGCAGCTCATGAATTTACCCACGGCATCACCGCTTATATTACAGGGGGAAACCTGTATGAGAATGCATACGGTGCCGTGAATGAGGGAATCAGTGATGTGTGCGGAAACCTTTGTGAAATGCTGCTTGGAGAAACTTCAGATTCTGCATGGTTCATGGGAGAAAACAGCGGAATGCCGGTGCGGTGCTTAAGTGATCCCTGGCAGTACGGCCAGCCAGCCGCTCTCTATGACAGATATTATTACCCGGAAACAGATTCGCCGAGTATGGATAATGATTATGGTGGTGTACATATTAACTGTTCTCTGATCGGATATGTGGGGTATCAGCTTTGCGCCCAGGGAATGTCAAAGAATCAGGCCTTTGGGCTGTGGATGGGAATGCTGCGGCTGATGACTCCAAAATCCGGCTACCAGGAGGTACGGGAGGCTCTGAAATTTTCCGCACAAATTCATGGAATGGGAGAAGGCTGGCAAAATAAAATTGACGAGGTATGCAGGCAAGCGGGATATTAAAATCAGAAAAAAGTGAGGGATGGCTATGGACAGAAAAAAAGCAAATGCAATTTTTAAGGGAAGCCTGATTGCTATGACAGTGCTGCTTTGGGAGGGCAGTGGTATCTGCAGAAATCCGTATCCTGTATGGGCAGCTGATGAGAGCTCCCAATACGGACAGTATGGAACCTTTGACATGGGAAACTCAGAAGCGGCCGGGAAAATCGGTACTGATATCGGAGACGCCTCCCCTTCTCTTGGAGAAAAGTTTTCCGGCCTTGAAAAGGGAAAAGGATTAAACGGATTTTCCGGAAATATCCCTTCTGTTACAGATGGCACAAATACACAAAGCTCACAGGCAACCCAAAATAAAGGAGAGCAGAGGGTATATAAGTGTACGGAAATTACAGATCCCTCTACCGGACTTAAGGTGGCAAGGGGCTATGCACCATCCGACTACACAGTAAGCGGAGAAACCATTTGGTGCGGACAATGGCAGAGCCTTAACTATGCAGCCCAGGTTTATCTTACTGCAATGAGTCCGGATCAGAATACAATCATGGGATATTATTCTCCCGTTGGCTATGAGCAGATACTGGAATATTCCCAAAACAGCACAGATTATAGCTGGCACCAGGATGGCTCCTTTGACAGCACGACCATGATGCCTATGCTTCAGTTTATGACAGCGGATACTTACTGTGATTATATGGCAAAGGCCATCCTTCCGGGGCAGCAGCTCCAGATAGCCGGGCAGGATGAAATTTCCCAGGAGGAACAGGCAATACTGGACCAGAAGGCGAATACGAATTATCAGGAAACCTGCCAGATGCTTTCCCAGCTGAATACAGGAATTACCTACAATGTAGATGGTGCTTACTGTGGTGTAGCCAAGCGAACCTATAGCGTAAGCCTTAACGGCTATCCTTTTAAGCTGTATGTAATGAGCCTTGTTGAGGCAACTCAGCTTACCCAGACAGGCGAATTTGCGTACGTGGGCGGCTCCTTTAAATCAAGCTGCATTGCCTGGGATTCACCGGCTACATTCTTCATGCTCACCCCGGAGGAAGAATATGAAGCCAATAAGGAAATATATGAGCAGTTTGTAACCAACACAACTGTCAGTGATCAGTTTATAGATGCGCTTGGCAAGGTACAGTACCAGCTTACCCAGGAAAGGCTTCAGCAAAGCGGTGGCAGCATGTCAGCAATCACCGGCGATTGTCAAAGCAGCATGAGTTCTTCTATGGGTTCAGATTCCTCTTATATGGCAGATCAGTTTTCTGATTATATCCTGGGTCAGAATGACTACACCTTATCTAACGGTGACCATGTAAAGGTTCCCAATTCTTACGATTATATATATGAGGGAACTGACGGGAATGTTTATGTATGCGGCAGCAGCTTTGATCAGCCAGCTGGCTCTACCCAGCTGTACCCTAATTAGAGCTTGTAAATAAGAGCTTGTAAATAAAGGCTTGTACGGAAAATAAATGCGAAAGGAAGGTTAGCCTATGAAAGGAAAAAGACGAATTCCCCCAATTTTAGTATCAGCCCTTCTTACTGCCGGAATGCTTTTTTGCAACGGCACTTCAGTGCAGGCAGAATTAAATTTCGGAGAGCTTGGAAGCGAAAATAACCAGATTGCAGCTCCGGCTGCAGGAATCACTGCTTCACCAGAGGCAGTCGCTTTGGATGACCTGGGAATTTCCATTGTACCTGGCAGCTATATCTCTATAGAGCAGACAGACGGCTTTGTGTATGTTTACACCCAGGAATCGGGCACGATCCCCTATGTGATCGTAGGCTACTATAACATTACTGCAGAGGATTTCACAAATCAGTTTACACAGTATATGGCACAGGAGTATTCAGACTTACAGGTAACTTCCCAGGAAAGCATGATAACCTTAAATGACAGAGAATTTTCTGGTATTGTATATTCCTATAATGTAGGTGGCTACGTGGTGCAGGACACAAGACTGTTTTTTGCTGAAAATGGAAACACCTATATGTTTGGTGCAAAGGAGATACCAGAGCTATCTTATTATGTGGGAAGTACGTTGGAGGAAACAGCAGGAAGCTTTGCCTATCTTGCTGGTGGAGACAGTGACTACACAAAGCATGTAGATGGCACCCGTTCTGTAACCTCAGATGCAGCTGCCTCAGACCCTATAGAAGATATTGAAAGCACTGTAAGTGATGTATTAGGGCAGGGAGGAGCAGGAAACGACCAGTCTTTTGGCGGTACAGTGGGAAATATAGGCGGTGTTTCCTCAAGCATGGAAGATGGGCAGACAGATACGGGAAATACAGACAGCTCTCAAATGGGAAGTATCACATTTTCTCAGGAAAATGTCAGCTTCGCCGGAACCTGGGTTCCTTTTGAGGATGGGTTTAAGCTGTATCTGCCAAATGACTGGGATGTGTATGAGCTATCTGATGAGCAGACCAAACAGGGAGTGCTCTTCGCAGCAGGTGACACCTCCGGAGTCCAGAACCCGCCTGGAATTTCTGTGGTATGGGCCTACAGTGACGGTGCGCAGTCCCTTGAGGAGCTTGCAGCAGACCTTACTAAGGGCGGTTATCAGGTGGATGATCTTGTCTCCATCAATGGAATTCCATGTATTTCCTACCGGGTTGAAGAAAGTGACTACAGTGCGATTATGTTTTTCCATCCAACCAACAAGCAGTATCTGTTCTGCGTGACCGGAGCCGGATATGCTTCCAACACAGATATGATTTGCCACATTCTGACTTCCTTAAGTTTTATCTGATGACACAAAGCAAAGGCCAGATGGCGGAAATGCTTTTTTAGGCAGTCCATGGGGTTACTGGCGTTTCCGGTATTCCCTGGGACTGCAGCCCTTTACCTTGGCAAAAACCTTGGAATAATAATTGGAATCGGAAAATCCGGCTTTTTCAGCAGCTGCGCTGATGGTTTTCCCTTACAAAGATCCTCCAGGCTTCTCTCAATGCGGTATTTTAATACTGCCGAAGCAGACCTTATAGAAATAATCATCGTAAGACTTGGCGGAGAAAATCAAGATCAAAAAGGACTCGTTGATTTTTTATATGGATTGTTTTCAGGTAATCGAGAAAAAGTATTATCATATATTCCGGACTCTGATAAACCGGTCCGACAAAAGGAGGTGGCTGATATGTTAAGTATGATTTCCTATGCCGAGGAAAATGGTATAAAAAAAGGCGAAAAAAAGGGTGAAAACCGTTTAGGAACACTTATGAATATTCTTCTGAAGAACAAACGTTATTCGGATGCAGAGAAGGCCTCTGAGGATGAAGAGTATCGTGAGGAGCTTTATAAAGAATATAAATTATAAGCATATTAAGAAGTACATCGGTAGAAATTATATGCACTGTAAAAAATAATAAAATATAAAAAGGCAGGTCTTTTTTAGGCTTGCCTTTTATAAATGGGAACTCAAGAGATTATGCAATTTCTGCAACAACTTGGACAAAATGAAACTGCATGTGTTCAAGCATTTCCACGTTGTCATTATGAATATCAGGATATCGGCTTTGCATATTATGCTGGGATAAAGGGAGACAATCAGAATAAAAGAGCCATTGATTTTGCTGTTGAAGGAAACATTGCAGATATAACGATGTTAAAAAATATAAAATCGAAATTAAAATCTGCAGTTGAAAAAGCAATCAAACCAGCTGAATCAGCTAAGCATATAAGGCCATAATACTATATATTAAAACGATAATGTTATAAAAATCAGAACAAATTTTTGTATGTAATATACAAAATATCAATTCCTTTTAAAATTTAATTGACATTTCTAATAATAAGTGGTATTACTAAAGCATAGTTAATGCAAGCGCTTTCATAAAGGAAGCGCATATATTAAATCACATTATGCAACCGCTTGCATAATGCGTGAATGGAAGGAGGTTTTCACAAGAAAATTATTTTTTTACCATGGAATGCAACCGCTTGCATAATATCTGATATAAGGTTATAATAATGACACCAACAACACGGATAATGTAAAGAATCCTATAAAAATCAGAAAAAAATCTTATATCAGGGAGGATGTATATGGGGGCAACGTTAAATGATATCGCAAAAAAAGTGGGAGTTTCTCAATCTACTGTATCAAGAGTGATCAATGGAACTGCACCAATTTCAAATGAGATGAAAAATAAAGTTTATAAAGCAATGAAAGAGCTTAATTATCATCCAAACAGCCTTGCACGAAACCTTGCGAAAGGAAAGTCCCTTACGATCGGGCTGGTGTTAGATGCAGATAATGAAAATGCATTTGCCAATACCTTTTTCACGCGAAGTGTTTATGCAATGGAAAAAGTAGCACAGAGAAATGGATACAGTCTTCTGATCACAAATGATGTGGAAGAAAAAAGTTCTCCTGCATGCGAGCTCATTTTTGGGCACAGAGTTGATGGATTAATTTTGACTGCGTCAGACTTGAACCAGAATATTTTATCAGCCCTGAGAAATGAAAACATTCCATGGGTGGTAATGGGAGAAACATCAGAGAAAAATGGAACCATGAACTGGGTAGATATGGATAATCTCCAGGGAGGTGTAAAAGCAGTCGAGCATTTACTTAAATGCGGCTATCGAAAAATTGCTTATGTGGCAGATGATCTGGAAGCCATGTTTACCAAACGAAGGATCCAGGGTTATGAGAAAGCTCTGGAGGGAAAAAATACCTGTATTATTTTTAAGGAAAAGAATGAAGAAGAATTGGAAAGAAAAATTATAGAGTCAATAGAACATAAACATGTAGATGCATTTTTATGCTCCAACAATATAATTGCCTTTCAGGTTCTGCAGGCATTGAAAAAACTTGGAAAGCAGGTACCCACAGAAATTGGAGTTGTAACTTTTGATAATTATCCCTTTGCAGAATATATGGATCCGCCGCTCACTGTAGTGGATATCGATACTTACAAGCTTGGGGAAATGGCAGCAGAGGTTTTGATAAATAAGATAAAAGCTCAAAACTTTATACAAAGAGAGAACCTAATTTCAACTGAGTTAATTCCTAGGTTGTCTACTCGAAAGGTATAATAGAGTGAGGATATCAAAACCAATGCAGAATTGGAGAAAAAATGAATATACCGGCAGTACAACATCACGCAGGCTATCCGGATGTGTATCTTGCCAGCAGAAAGAAATTGGTGGTGACGATACATGCCGCTGCAGGCGATATTAGAACCTGCGAATTGCTGATTTTTCCAAGAACTTCACCAGAGAAGATCAGCAGTTACCTTATGCAGCGTGTTACTAGAGATGGTGTGAGAGATCATTTTACAGCAGAAGTGATTACAGAAGATACGTTAAGGTATTTGAAATATTATTTCAGATTAACTGACACCGCAGGAAAGATTTATTTCCAGAATGCATGGGAAACCAGTGAAAACGAACCAGAAGATGGATTTTATGAATTCCTCTATGCGAATGAAACTAATGTTTTAAAAGTTCCTGAATGGGCAAAAGGAGTTATTTATTATCAGATTTTCCCGGAACGCTTTGCTAATGGGGATTCTTCTAATGATCCTTCCGGCTGTCAGGAATGGGGAACAGCACCTAACAGAGAGAATTATATGGGAGGCGATCTCTCCGGAATTCTGAAAAATCTGGAATACCTGAATTCTCTTGGAGTGGAATGCCTGTATCTGAATCCCATATTCAAAGGGGATTTTAATCACAAATATGCTACAACGGATTATTTGGAGATTGATCCTTCTTTCGGAACAAAGGAAACATTTCAGGAACTGGTTGAAACCTGTCATAAATATGGGATAAAAATCGTTCTTGATGGGGTATTCAATCATTGCGGCATACATTTCGCTCCCTTTCAGGACATACTTGAAAAACAGGAATTATCCAGGTATTGTGACTGGTTTTATATCAGAAAATTTCCTGTAGAAGTATCGGAAACAGATGCAGTTTATGAGTGTGTCGGGGACTATGGATATATGCCAAAACTGAATACGGCAAATCCAGAAGTACAGGCCTATATTTACAATGTGATGGTCTTCTGGCTGAACGAGTATCATATTGATGGATGGCGCTTAGATGTCGCAGATGAAATCGATCCCTCTTTGTGGACAAGAATCAGATATCGGATTAAGTCAGCGTATCCGGATTGTCTCCTTTTGGGAGAAACATGGGGAGATGGATTTTCCTTGCTGGATGAAAAATCCGTAGACAGTATCATGAATTATGTATTCCGGGATAGTGTGAGGGATTTTCTTGCCAGGGGCAGCATTAATGCAAAAATGTTTAACCACAGAATTTGCCAGATGCGTTCCCATTATCCGGAAGAAATCAGGCAGGCGCTTTTCCAGCCGCTGGACAGTCATGATACGGAACGATTTTTATGGAATTGCAGCGGTGATATTCGCCGTTTGAAACTGGCCGCTTTGTTCCAGATGTGTTTCCCAGGGGCTCCAAGCATCTATTACGGTGATGAAATTGGCTTAAATGGTGACAATGATCCCGATTGCAGAAGATGCATGGAATGGAACCCCGCAAAACAGAATGCAGATGTATTATCTTTTTACAAAAAAATAATCCGTATCCGAAAAAAGAATCCATGTTTAAGAACAGGAAACATTGTACCACTTGTATGTGAAAAGATGACATACGGGTATTTATGCCAGTCAGACAACCAACAAATTTATGTACTCATTAATGTGGCAGAAGAAGCAACTGAAGTGCGGCTTCCCGTTCTTAAGATTGCAGAGTACAAAGATTTATTGACAGGAAAAAGTTATCAGGCAGAAAAGCTGGTAAACGCAGGATATTTTAATGAAGACATGATTTCCTGCCAGGGAACTTTAAAGTTATCATTGAGAGCATTTGAAGGCATCATTTTAAAAACAGGAGGAATGAAAAATGAGAAAAAGCAGTAAGTTATTTACCATTTTATCAGCAGCAATGTGTGTAACAGCATTAGGTGCAGCACCCTGTTATGCAGAAGAGGTTACCATCAATTTCTGGCATCATTACAGCGAACAGTCTGCCGAAAATGAGACATTGAATAATGTTTTGATCCCTGAGTTTGAAAAAGAAAATCCTGACATTAAGGTAAATGCAGTTTCTCATGAATGGTCAGACCTTCATGAAAAAATCCTGATCAGTGCCAAATCTGAGACGCTTCCAGATGTAGCACGACTTGACAGTGCCTGGGTACCTGAATTTGAAAAAATGGGAATTTTAGTACCTCTGAACCAGGAGATGGATGATTATCAGGAAGTAGCGGACGGTCTTCTGGAAAGTGCGATGAGTACCGCTCAGATTGGACAGGATACTTACGGACTTGCGTTAAATACAAATACGAAAATACTGTTTTATAATGTAAAGGCCTTCGAAGATGCCGGACTTTCTGCGCCGACTACTATGGATGAATTTATAGAGGACTGCAAGAAGCTGGCGGGCGAAAATGAAAATGGCCAGCAGATCTGGGGCTATGATGAACCAGCATTAGCAGGATGGAATTTATGTCCGTTTATCTGGAGCATGGGTGGTTCCATAACCAATGAGGATCAGACGAAGGCTACCGGATACTTAAACAGCGCTGAAACCGTAAATGCAATCCAGACACTTGCGGATCTGTATAAAGAAGGTGCGATCACTGGATGGAATAGTGGAGATATCCCAATGACGGATGGTTTTGGAACTGGAAGATATGCCATGATCATGGATGGTCCGTGGAAAATCTCTGAAATGGAAGGCTCATATCCAGATTTTGAATACGCAACAGCTCCAATGCCAGAAGGCGAGGGCGGTTCCCATTCTGTTCTTGGCGGCGAGGATATTTCCATGTTTAATACGGCAAACAAAGATGCTGCATGGAAATTCATGAAATTTATGACTGGTGAGTTTGCGCAGGAAGAAATGGCAAAATGCAGCCAGATTCCGGTAAATAAAGCTACTCTCGAAAGCGATACCGTAAAAAATGCTGATTTTGCACCATTTATCGAGGCTATTAAATCCGCAGAATCCAGACCTACCGTATCCTGCTGGTCTGAAATCGACAGCGAACTGGCAACTGCTGTAAGCGCTGTTATGAATGATGAAAAGAGTGCACAGGATGCCATGGATGAACTGGCAGAAAAAGTAGACGCTTTATTAGCAGAAGAATAATAGAACAGATTCTTAAGTTAACGGGAGGGATTGTATGAAAACAAAGAAAAGCCAAAATATCCAGATTGGATTTCTTCTCCTTCCAGGTATTTTGATTTTTGGATTCTTTACCATTTATCCAATCGTAAAATTATTTATCACAAGCTTTTTCAAATGGGATTTTGGCTCTATGTTTGATCAGGAGTTCATCGGATTTACCAACTATAAAGAGGTTTTAACGGATCCATATTTTCACCTGGCATTTTCGAATTCCATTGTGTATACATTGGTAACAGTACCAGCACAAATGATACTTGGACTTCTGATCGCAATGCTCATAAACAATATTAATAAATTTTCCATTAGTTATCGAGTGGCATATTACCTTCCCGTTATTACTTCATGGGTAATTGCATCCTTAGTGTTCAAGTATGTTTTTAACACAGAAGGATTGCTAAACTATTTTCTTACCAAAGTAATACATCTGACCAGTGGAAACATCCATTGGCTGGACAGTCGGTGGGGCGGCATGAGCGTTGCAATGCTTTTGGGAACCTGGAAGGGAATCGGCTGGAATATGGTAGTCTTTTTAGCTGCTTTACAGACTGTTCCAAGGGACTTATATGAGTCTGCATCATTAGATGGTGCCGGAACTATTGCAAAATTTATCTATGTGACAATTCCTTCCATAAAAGGAACGATCCTGTTTGCACTGGTAATGCTCACCATTGGTGGATTTAATGTGTTTACATCGATTAAAATGATCACAGATGGAAATCCAGGACATAAAACAGAAAGTGTGCTGACCTGGATGTATTATAAGGCATTTAGTACAGGTGAATTTGGTTATTCCGCAGCACTTTCCTTTATTATTGCGGTGGTATTAGGAATATTGGCAGTTGTTCAATTCCGGATGATGGATCACAGTAAACTGGATTAGGGGGGGGGAACTTGAAGATATCCAAAAAAGCTGTTTATAAAGGAATCACATACATAATCCTCACTCTCGGTCTTATCATTGTTGTTCTTCCAATGATCTATATGCTGAGTACTGCATTGAAGCCAAATGGTGCATTATATGAATATCCTCCCAGATTTTTTCCAAAAATAAAAGAAATTACCTTGGAAAATTTCCAGTATATTCTGCACCAAAAGAAGTTCGGAAACAATTTTATCAATAGTATTTTTGTTTCCACTGTGACGGTAGCAATAGCAGCGATTGTTGCGGCAGCAATGGCATTCTGTATTGCGAGGTTTAAATTTCCGGGACGTAAGTTTTTATTCACGTTTATCATGCTGACCATGATCATACCTGGGACTACTTTGATTGTTCCCCAGTATGAGTTAGCGGTCAAACTAAAGGTGATCAATAAATTAAGCGGGTTGATTCCGTTTTATGTTGCATGGGTTATTCCCTATTCTACTTTCATGATAAAAGGGTTTGTAGAGAACATTCCCAGGGAGTTGGATGAAGCAACCTATATAGATGGTGGAAGTGTATTTACTGTTTTTTTCCGAATCATTCTTCCATTAACGAAACCAGGAATTGCTTCTGTATCTATTTTTAATTTCCTTACTGCATGGGAAGAATTTCCATGGGCCAATACAGTCATTAATGATGATCTGAAAAGAACATTGCCCATCGCTATTTCCGGATTTTTCGGACAGCATCAGTTTACACAGTGGGGATATGTTTTTGCACTCTCTGTACTGAGCTTAATTCCAATACTTGTAGTTTTTATTTCCTGTCAGAGATTCTTTATTGAAGGATTAACGGCAGGAAGTGTAAAAGGTTAAATATGAAAATAGAAGAATCGGGTAGAAAGTGATTAACAATAGGCTTTCTGCTCGATTTTTCACGTTATAGGAAAGACCGCTTGCGGTGCTCTCCTAAATTGAAAAATGAGGATGTGAAGAAAACAACAATAAAAAGGAATTATTTCGAAAGCAGGAAAAAATAAATTTATCTTTTATAGAGTTTGAAATTTTGCATTTATTAATGCGAAGTCCCGGAAGAATGTTTAGCAAAGAACAAATATATGATATCATATGAAATGAACCTTATTTCGGTGATTATAATGTGGTTATGCGACATATCTGCAACATTAGAGAAAAGAAAACAAATCTCAGTGAGGTTTCTGTGACATTTGGATGCTACACTGAAAATGAAGGAGTGTGATACCATGCGAATTTTAGTAGTCGAGGATGATCGACTTTTGAATAATACTTTATGCTATAACTTGAATACTGCGGGCTATGCGGTTGATTCTGCACTGACAAAATCAGCGGCCAGTAGTTTCTTGACGAAGCAGGACTATAACCTGATTGTACTGGATGTAAATTTGCCGGACGGGAACGGTTTTGACTTCTGCCGGGAGGTAAAAGAGCGCCGCCCCGATACCGCTATTATCTTTCTGACCGCAAATGATATGGAAAGCGATATGCTCAAAGGGTATGAACTGGGCGCAGAGGATTATGTGACAAAACCTTTCCCTATGAGCGTCTTTCAAAAGAAACTGGCGGTGGTGCTGGGGCGGCTGACAAAACAATATGGTGGTGATACTTATGAGAATGGCACACTGACCATCAATTTTTCAGAGATGAGTGCTGCCCTGTCAGGAAAGCCACTTACATTCACCCCACTGGAATATCGACTTTTGAAAATCCTGATGAAAAATCCACAGATTGTTTTGACGCGGCAAGTCTTGTTGGAAAAACTGTGGGACGCAGACGGAAATTTTGTGGATGAACACGCTCTGACTGCGGCTATCAGCCGGGTACGAAACAAAATCGAAACACCCGACCGTCAGTACATCAAAACGGTATATGGTATGGGCTATATGTGGATCGGAGGGGCGCTGAAATGAATGTGCGAAAACTTTCCGTCAACAAAGCCTGTATCTTTTTAGCTGTTCTCCTGCTAGCAGCAATGGTGACGGTTTCAGTGGCTTTATATGCGTTGATCCAAGATATAACCGCTGTTTGGTATGTACTATTGTTCGGCATCTTTGTGCTGTTTTGCTCTATTTGTTTTATGGTGCTGGTTCGCCGCAAATTGGCGATGTTCTCTGATGCTTTTTGCAGTTTGATGGATGATATGTTGTCCGGGAATATGCAGCCGAAACAGACTGTGGAAGAAGAAAGCCTTTTCTATAAAATTGAATATCGGCTGAACCGTTTGTATGAAGTCATGCAGGAAAACAAGAACAGCATTGCACAAGAGCGGGCTGACTTGCAAGAACTAATTTCCGATATTTCCCATCAGGTCAAGACCCCGATTGCGAACTCGAAAATGATTAACAGCACCCTGCTTGAAAATGAAGTCCCTGTGCAAAAGCAAAAAGAGTTTCTTACAGCACAGGCCACCCAACTTGATAAACTGGATTTTCTCATGCAGGCTATGATTAAAACCTCGCGTCTGGAAACAGGTGTCATTTCTCTGGAAAAGAAAAGCCAGCCGCTTTATGACACGCTTGCCGCCGCATTGGGAGGTATCCTTCTTAACGCCGAGAAAAAACAGATCAATGTTCAAGTGAACTGCCCGGAGAGCTTGATCGTTTCTCATGACAGAAAATGGACAGGTGAAGCGCTGTTCAACATTTTGGATAATGCGGTGAAATATACACCGGAGGGCGGTCAAATCCGGTTTTCGGTTGAAAGCCTGGAAAGGTATGTGAAAATTGACATTGCTGATACAGGCATTGGCATCTCAGAACAGCATCAGGGGGCAATTTTCAAGCGGTTCTATCGGGAGGACATCGTACATGATGTAGATGGAATTGGTATTGGTCTGTATCTGGCTCGTGAGATCGTAACCTTGCAAGGCGGTTATATTCGGGTAACATCCGAGGTTGGGAAGGGGTCAACCTTTTCTGTTTTCCTGCTTCGAGAACAGAGTAAGTACGCCGAAGAATAAATGTCACAGGCTTATGACATTTAGAACCGAATTGTCCAGAAATAATTTATAGCTCGTGACATTCCTGTGAGGTTTGGTCGTTACAATGGGCTTAACGAAAGAAAGGATGGTGTTCTTTATGAGCATTTTGCAAACGACTGAACTAAAAAAATATTATGGTTCAAAGCCCAATATTACGAAAGCACTGGATGGCGTAACCCTCTCCATTGAGGATGGGGAGTTCGTGGCTATTGTTGGTACTTCTGGCAGTGGAAAATCCACACTTCTGAATATGATGGGAGGTTTGGATACTCCAACTTCCGGCAGTATCAAAGTAAAAGGAAAAGAATTGTCGAAATTCAAGGATGAACAGCTTACCATCTTCCGCAGACGCAACATCGGTTTTATCTTTCAGAATTACAATCTTGTTCCTGTGCTGAACGTCTATGAAAATATTGTTTTGCCGGTGGAGCTGGATGGTGATACCGTTGATAAGCATTTCATGAATGAAGTCGTGAAAATGCTGGCTCTCGATGAAAAGCTGAACAGTATGCCTAACAATCTGTCCGGTGGTCAGCAGCAGCGTGTAGCGATTGCCCGCGCCCTTGTTTCTAAACCGGCTATCATCCTGGCCGACGAACCTACTGGAAACCTTGACAGCAGAACCAGCAGCGATGTATTGGGTCTTTTGAAAATGACCAGCCAGAAATTTCATCAGACCATTGTGATGATTACTCATAACAATGAGATCGCCCAGCTTGCCGACCGCATTATTCGTATTGAGGACGGCCGGATTTCCGAGTAAAGGGGGCGAAAACATGACAGATATTTTATTTGGGAATAACAACAGACTTGTCTTGAAACTTCTGGCAAAGCGCTCGTTGAAAGCTCAAAAAAATACGATTGCGGTATTGGCAATCATGCTTGCTACGTTGCTTTTTACCAGTTTGTTTACGATTGCCATTAGCTTGCAGACTGCTATGCAGGAAAGTAATATGAGGACAACCGGCACTTCTGCCCATGCTGGTATCAAGCGTTTATCCTGGGAAGAATATGAGAAGCTATCATCGGATACAGGAATAAAAGACATCGGATATTCAATTATCATAGGAAATGCCGTGGGAGATGATTTCAATAAGACGCCGACGGAACTGCGATATGGTGATGAAACTTATTCGGAACTGACCTTTAATACTCCTGATACCGGACATCTGCCGGAACAAAAAAATGAGATCGCCACCAGTCGTATTGTTCTGGATGCGATGGGACTGCCGGATAAAGTCGGCACACAAATGGAGTTGACCTTTACAACCGATACGGATACATTTACCGATACCTTTACGCTTTGCGGCATTTGGGATGGGGATGCTGTGGCGTACCGTCAAACAATGCTATTATCCAAAGCATATGCGGAACAGGTAGCTCCGGTCATCCACGGGGAAACGGACGGAACAACCCCACCTGTGGGAACCGGTTATATTGATGCTGTTATGATGATGCCTACGGCATGGAATATTGAAAAGCAAGCATTAGAGGTGACTTCCAAATACGGTTTAGATGAACGGGTAAGTATTAACGACGCTTACCAAATGGCAACGGTCAATCTTTCTTCCATGCTGCCCCTTGTGGCCGGTATTGCGGTTATCTTTATCGCAGGTTATCTTCTAATCTACAATGTGTTTTATATTTCTATCGCGCAGGATATTCGGTTTTATGGAATGTTGAAAACACTGGGAACCACCGCAAGACAAATAAGGAAAATCGTTTATAAAAAAGCAATTAAGCTATCTCTTATGGGTATTCCTATTGGACTATTGTTGGGATGGCCGATTGGTCGGTTGTTGTTGCCTGCGATTGTAAATATGCTAACTGATGATATAAGGGTCGTTACTACGGTAAATCCATTGATCTTTTTGGTAGCGATTGTCTTTTCTGCAATTACAGTTTTCATTAGCTGTCAAAAACCTGCGATATTGGCGGCTAAAATTTCTCCGATGGAGGCACTGCACTATATTGAACAGACTGGTGGAAAGAAAAAGCAGCGGCGCAGTAAGCATATCAGCACAATGATGATGGCAAAGAACAATCTGACTCGAAACAAGAAAAAAGTAATGATCGTTACTTTGTCTTTTGTCCTTAGTATTGTTCTCTTGAATAGCGTTTATACCTATGTGACCTCCTTTGACTTTGATAAGTTTGTGGCTGATTTCAGCCTTACAGATTTTACAGTTTCCGATACAACAGTAATT
Organism: Ruminococcus sp. 1001713B170207_170306_F1; assembly: GCF_015668065.1. Lineage (NCBI taxonomy): Bacteria > Bacillati > Bacillota > Clostridia > Eubacteriales > Oscillospiraceae > Ruminococcus > Ruminococcus sp. 1001713B170207_170306_F1. The sequence goes on from NZ_JADPEX010000039.1 coordinate 22,775, forward strand.
AACAATTATGCGCCATATAACACAGCGAATGTAAGCCAGGATTTTATTAGCCAGACAGAAAGTTTGAATGGTCTTGAAGATATAGGAAATATCTACTTATGGACTTCCAAACAGCCGCTTTCTGAAAACGACCTCGCCCGATTACAGGAACTCTCTGCTTCTTCCAGTGATATTGCAAATGAACTGGAAAATTATAGGGTTCGACAGGAACATGGTGTGAATGTATATGGCTTGGATGATTTTCCGACAGAATATGTACAGGTGTTAGACGGTGAACTAAACACGGAACAGTGGAAAGCCGGAACCGGCGTGTATGTAACTCCATTGCGAATGATGGGTGATGGTTCTCTTTGCTTGTATAAACCGGGCGATCAAATTAGCGTGACACAGCTTGATGGTACAAATAAAGTGTATGATGTGCTGGCTGTGGTACGTATTCCAAGCGCATTACAAACTCCTTTGCAGGTAGACATGGGATTGGACTATATTTTCCCGACCAATGAACTTTTGGGAAATATGGTACCCGCCGATCAGCCGGCCATGAAAACAATCTTCAATGTGGATCATGAACACCAGCTTGCAACCGAAAACTGGCTGAAAAACTACACTAAAAATACGGACACCTCTTTGGATTATTTTTCAAAAGTGACCCTGCGGCAGAACTTTGACAGGATGATCAATATGTTCCGTCTTGTGGGCGGCACTCTTTGTGCGATATTGGCTTTGATCGGCATACTGAACTTTATCAACTCCATAACAACGTCTATCTTGTCTCGATACAGAGAAATTGCAATGCTACAATCGGTAGGTATGACAGGATGGCAGGTTAAGCAAATACTGATATATGAAGGGATTGGTTATTCTATCTTGGGCCTTTTAGGTTCTCTGATACTTTCCGTTATAGCAAGTCTAACGGTGGTTCGGATGATGGGTGTGGAATTAACCTATTTTACATGGCATTTTACCCTGCTTCCGGTATTTCTCTGTATTATCCCTCTGCTCCTCATTACAGCCATTGTTCCTTTGGTCTGCTATAACAAAATGGCACAAAAAACTGTGGTAGAGCGGTTACGTATTGCCGAATAAAATACGCAGATACGAAACGGTCATCCAAAAGGGGTGGCCGTTTTCAAATGTCACAAAATTTGGGCAACGAGTGAAATCACTGCCTTACCTGTATTGTGTTGAAAAATTTCGCCTAACCTTAGAAAAAGTTGTTTTGTTGAGTGCTGAAAACTCTATTAACTTATCATACAGAAAGGCGGAAAAGCCCAGAAATACAGTATTTGTGCGGCTTTGGGAAATTTTGTACTTATCGTATCTTGTCGTAATTTATCGTATCTTGATGAAAAAATGGTGTACTAATGGTTTAAAGATCAACATCATCTGCTTTTTCCAGAATCAAACAGTTGGAGTTAAATGGATATATCCGCAGAATCCCGGCATCGCCAAGAGCAATTGAGATTTTATAGTGGGGTGTCGGCATGAACAAAGTATATGTAGATGTAGTAGCAGAGTTTCGGAAAGACGGACAGCTGGTTCCCATATTTTTTACATGGGAGGATGGAAGAAAGTATAGCATTGACAGAACTTTGAAAATCGAGCGGTGCGCCAGCAGAAAGGCAGGCGGTGTAGGAATGATGTACACCTGTATGATACAGGGGCAGGAAAGCCACTTGTTTTACGAAGTGGATAAATGGTTTATGGAGAGAAAAACAGCATAAGGAGAGATTGGTATAGACGATATTATTTGGATTATTAATCGGCAGAGATAGTCACTTTCCCTTTATATTCCTGCAGGTTTTACATAAGAAGATGGATTTCGGTCAGCAAAGGCAGCTCCCACAATGCCTTTTGGATATCCGCTTCTGCAAGTTGTAGTAAGTAATTGCTTCCCATCAAAATCATGAGATCGTGGTACCGCAGGCAAAGGATAAAAGATTTAAACCGTCACTGGGCGTTGAGGAAGAGTAGGTGAGTAATATGAGATACGAAGATTCGATGAAAGGTGTAGCTGATCAGATAATCAAAGAACAGTAGCGAGCCAGTAAAATTAAAAACAATCCAGAAGAGTTCCATTGGCATGACGAATATGCAACGTTGAATTTCTTTCGGTTTATCTGCAAAAATATCGGTAACTTGAGAAATGGAGAAATTGAAAAAATGGTCACACGTTTAAAGTACATAGATCAGAAAGCAGTGGAAAACCATGTGAATGGTGCTGTTTGGGCATTTGATTATGATAAGATGTTCTGTGTATTGATGGAAAATGAAATTTGTCGAAAGGTGTGTGAAAAGAATAAATATAACAGTTGGATGAATCTGATTGGACAGTATTGTGTTTCAAGGACTTAAAGACGAAGAAAGTTGTTGGAGAGAAATAATTTCCAGCAACTCTGTCTTTAATGAATAGAGTTCATTTTTTTATTCAACTATTCCCATGATATATACAATATGTAAATGTGCAATTCAAATATCAGTTTATGCTAAGTGTAAAAAAATAATAATAATTACTATTATTGACAAAAGAATAATTATCATGTATAATACAGATACATAAGAAACAAAGTGTTAGAAAAATTGCTAGGAACTTGGTAACAAAAATAAATCGACATTGAAAAGGGAAAATGACTATGAAAAAATATGAATGTGAACCATGTGGATATATTTATGATCCGGCAGTAGGAGATCCAGACGCCGGTATCGCTCCAGAAACTGCATTTGAGGATATTCCAGATGACTGGACATGCCCAATCTGCGGATTAGGAAAAGATGTTTTCGTTCCTGCAGAAGACTAAGCAGAAAATGCAGGTACGAAACTGCCAGACATTAAAAGAGCCTAAGAGAACATATAAAAGAAATGGAGGTCAAATTATGACTTACGATTTAAACATTACCTTTGATGACAATTTAGTAACAGGAAATAAAACAATCGATACACAGCACAAAGAATTGATTGACCGTATTCAGAACTTTGTAATTGCCTGTCAAAATGGCGACAGCAAGGTAAAGGCAATCAAACTTCTGGATTATCTTAACGAGTATACTGACTTTCATTTTAAAGAAGAAGAAGCACTTCAGGAAAAAGCCGGTTATCCAGAGCGTGAAAAACATTATGAAAAACATGAAGAGTTTAAAAAGACAATTCAGGAACTGTATGAATACCTTCAGGAGTATGAAGGACCAACAGATCGGTTCAGTGAACTTGTACAGAAAAATGTAATCGACTGGCTGTTTGGACACATTAAAACATACGACCGCTCTGTGGCAAAATTTATCTTTATGAAACAAAATCCAGATCGATGCTAAAATAAACCAGGGAACGAGTTCACTCAGAATGTAGACAACGTGATGAAGTAAACTAGGGGCTGTCATAATGCAGCCCCTTTCCTGTTATAGCGATATTCTAGGTAATATATTGCGCTGGCATGACATATTATTTTACTACTACTATATGGGAAGAGCAAGCAGCTCTTCTTTTTTTGTCCTTTTTATCCAATTTTAAGTTGTAAAGTCTCTTTTCATGCCAACAGAAATATGCTAAATTGATTTTATAGAACAAGATATAATTCCACTTATATATCTGAGGAAAATGAATGAGAGAGAAAACTATATATGAGAAGATTGCAGAAAAGTATAACACAACACCAGAAGAAGTACGCAGAAAAATGCAGATAGCCATAGATGCAGGATTTGTTAATCCTGACCCGGCAGTGCAGGAAGAATGGAAGAAAATGACACTTAAAGGAGACAGGCCCACACCGGAAGAAGTAATCAATTACGCAGTAAAAAAATTAAAAGGAAATTAAAAATATGAAGAAAAAGATAATTGCAGTAATTTCAGGAACAGCAATCTTGATAATTGCTGCAGGAAGTATTTATGGGAAATTTGAATCCAGTCATAAAGAAGGCGAACCAGATGTAGTTGGAACTTTTTCTGTAAATCGGGATGAAAATATAACCGTGGTCGCAAATAGGGAAGATATTGAGGATAGAGAAGCGTTTGCAAGAAAACTTTTGCAGATGTACAAGGATGATTCTTTTCATTCGACAAAATTCTCCACAGACAGAGGATATGCGACGGGCATTGATATGAACATCTATTTATGGAAAGAAGATATTGAAGACGGGGAATCGGTAATGACAGCCGAATATAGACCTGTAGAATACGGAAAGGACTATGATGTTGTCAATAATCCTGATAAATTTCAACTATATATAGATGGAAAAGAGATTAAATAGTAATCTCCTGAAAGCAAGCTTTTTGTCAATTATTTCAAAGAAAAATTAAAGGATAACAATACATAGTTTTGACAATGATATTTTGAAAAATTTTATAGAAATGCTCTATTATCAAATTGACATAGGAATATGGTAGTGTATAATTAGAATTGAATACACTGAAAAAATGGAGGAATTACATGAAAGCACATAAATATTGGTCAGTAGGAGCATTGATCACAATGCTTGGGACTTTTTACACTGGATATAAAAAGCAAAAATCAAGTCACAAATACTTTGCTTTAGGTTCTATGTTATGTATGGTAATGGCGATATATACAGGTCATAAAATGATTACCGGGAATAGGAAGAAAAAGGCGAATAAAGAGAAAGATACAGAAAGGGAGGGATAAATAATGTTGGAAGTAGGGGTTAAGGCACCGGATTTTGAGTTGCCAGATCAAAATGGGAAAATACATAGATTATCGGATTATACAGGAAAAAAAGTGATTTTATATTTCTATCCCAAGGATAATACAGCGGGATGCACGAAACAGGCATGTGGGTTTTCTGAGCGATACCCTCAGTTTACCGAAAAAGGAGCAGTTATTCTTGGAGTCAGTAAGGATTCTGTATCCTCTCATAAGAGATTTGAGGAAAAATATGGATTGGCATTTACACTTTTAGCAGATCCAGAGCGGAAAGTTATTGAAGCATATGATGTATGGAAAGAAAAGAAAAATTATGGAAAAGTCTCTATGGGAGTAGTAAGAACCACATATCTTATTGATGAACAGGGGATTATTATAAAGGCAAATGATAAAGTCAAGGCTGCAGATGATCCTGAAAATATGCTCAAGGAATTAGATTAATGAAGATAATATTATCCCCTGCTAAAAAGATGATTACAGATACTGACAGCATAGCGCCGGATGGATTGCCTGAATTTATTGAAAAGACGATAGAGATACAAAGTTGGTTGAAAAGTAAGTCAAAAGAAGAACTGAAGACTATCTGGAAATGTAATGACAAAATTACAGAACAGAACTTCAATAGATTGGAAAACATGGATCTTTATCATTTACTTACCCCAGCTGTCTTATCATATGAAGGAATTGCTTTTCAATATATGGCTCCATCCGTGTTTGAGGACAGTCAGTTCGAGTATGTACAAAAGCATTTGAGAATAATATCTGCATTTTATGGTGTGTTAAAACCAAGGGATGGTGTGACGCCTTATCGTTTGGAAATGCAGACGAAGGTTGGAATAGGAGAAACAAAAAATCTGTATGAGTACTGGGGAGATTTATTATACCGCTCAGTGATTGATAACAGCAGGATTATAATCAATCTGGCATCGAAAGAATACTCTAAGTGCATAGAAAAATATCTGACACGACAGGATAGATACATTACGATTACATTTTGTGAGTTATCAGGAGATAAACTGGTGACAAAAGGTACATATGCTAAGATGGCCCGTGGTGAAATGGTTAGGTTCATGGCTGAAAACAGAATTGAAAATCCTGAGGATATTAAGAAATTTGATAGACTAGGCTATTCATTCCGCTCTGATTTATCATCAGATGCAGAATATGTTTTTGAACGGAAAAAATGATGATTGAATGATTATTTTAAATAAAAGGTAATCAGTAATATTGATTATTATAATAATAGAAGGAGGAACAAACTAATGAAATATGTATGTGACGTTTGCGGATGGGAATATGATGAAGAGGAAGGTTATCCTGAAGGTGGTATTGCACCAGGAACAAAGTGGGAGGACGTTCCAGAAGATTTTGAATGCCCATTATGTAATGTTGGAAAAGATCAGTTTTCAGAAGTTGAATAAAATTCTGATTATTTAAATACGGATAGATAAACAAAAACCCTGGTGCGTGTGAGCAACAGGGTTTCAGACTGTAGACAAACTTGGTGTTGGGTGTTATGCCCAGCACCATTTTTCTTTTAAAACTTCTTTTCTTTTTATTTTCTTCAAAATCAACAAAAATCTGGCTGTGTTCCAACCTCGTTTTTCCAG